>NZ_JAMYPO010000019.1:0-108270 GCF_040320365.1 Mesorhizobium sp. M0701 | reverse complement strand
TCCCATCAGCCATCGCATCAAGAAATGCGCCTGGAACGACGACTATCTCATCAATGCCATCACTCATATGCGATAGCCCTGCCCTCGAGGGGGAGATGGTCGCGCAGCGGCCAGAGGGGGTCGGCACGACCGGACTCGGCCTACTGCTGCAGAACAGGTTGGCGCTCTATGCGCGGCGACCCCCTCTGTCGCCTTTGGCGACATCTCCCCCTCAAGGGGGGAGATCTGCCACGTCACGGAACCAGATGGATTTCCTCGGTCTCGCCGCCACTGCAGGTGTAGCAGCAATCGTCGCACTTTTCCGTATTGCCGGGGCCGACGCCCCAATAGGTGTTCTCGTCGCCGTCGACCCAGGCGCCGTAGCAGATCGATTCGCCGTCACTGCAGGACAGCGGGATCGCCTTGGTCTCGCCGTCGTTGAGATAGTAATCCTGATTGTTGCCCGGCCAGACATGATCGCGGTCCTGGCTGTAGAGCTCGACGCGCATGGCGTTCGGATGGCTGTTCTTGATCTCGAAAGTGACATCGCCGGCATGCGCGACGGGCGCAAATAGTGCGGCAAGGCAAAGCGCCGCGACGGCGCGGCGCGCGAAAGCATAGGACAACATTGCAATTCCCCCCGGAATGAAGCGGCCTGCCCGGCCGCGAGGGGGAACATGGCATGGCGGCGGGATGGGTGGAAGGGGGTGCGCCATTTGCACATCGCGAAAGCGCAGCGTTGCCAAGGAAGACCCCTCTCCGGTTTGCTTCGCAAACCACCTCTCCCCACTTCGTGGGGCGAGGAAATGCCAATCGCCGAAGCCTCACAAGACCTGGGTTCCTCGCCCCCACAAAGTGGGAGAGGTGGCCGCGAAGCGGCCGGAGAGGGGGCGGTCCGACCGGGCTCAACGCCCGGGCTTCAACAGCGTCCAGATCCAGCCGATGAATGTGAGCACCAGGAACGGATAGCCGGCGGCGGGCAAAGGCGACGAGGTGGGCAGCAAGGGCGCACTCCAGAGGATCATGCCTGCCGACACGACAAACAGCACGGCGGCGACGAGAGCGGTCAGCCGCATCCATAGCGCGAAGGTTTTCGGCGCGCTGACCATGACCAGCGCCGCCGCCCAAAGCGAGATACCGCCGACATAGGAGGGCACGCTGGCCTCAAGCCCCGCCGCATTGCCGGAGAGCAGCAGGCTTTCGCCGGCGAGAAAGGTCAAAAATCCAGCCGCCACCCAGTCATTGCCCTGGCGCTGATATTTCATCGTCAGCAGCGCGGTCGCCACCACGAGCGCCACGCCGTCGATCGTCCAGAGCGTTTCACGAAGGGCGGCGCTCGCCACGAAGGTGCCGGCGAGTCCGAAAGCGCCGCCGATGGCGAGGCCGATCGCGGCGACGAGGTCCAGAGTGGAGCGCATGTGATGTCTCCCCCGAAGCCGCAAGGATACTTCAAGGCGGGACATTCTCCAATGATGGTCCGCTGTCCTGAAGGGTCGCAATGGCCGGCGCGTATCCAGCTAGCTGACCTGTCGCAGGCTTCTGCCCAATCTCCACTATGCAGCTTCAGCGCCGCGCTGGCGGGGGGCCCGCTGCCTCCGGCAGATCCCCCGCTTTCGAAGCCTGCCATCGATTCACTGGATCGATGGCCTGGCGCGCTGGGCGCGCCAACCGGCTTCTCAATCCCCCATCTTCAGCGCCTGGATAAACGCCTCCTGCGGGATATCCACCTTGCCGAACTGCCGCATCCGCTTCTTGCCCTCTTTCTGCTTGTCGAGCAGCTTGCGTTTGCGTGAGACGTCGCCGCCGTAGCATTTGGCGGTGACGTCCTTGCGCAGCGCCGAGATGGTCTCGCGGGCGATGACCTTGCCGCCGATCGCCGCCTGGATCGGGATCTTGAACAGATGATGCGGGATCAGCTCCTTCAGCTTCTCGCACATCTGGCGGCCGCGCTTTTCCGCCGCCGTACGGTGGACCAGCATCGACAGCGCATCGACCGGCTCTTCGTTGACCAGGATCGACATCTTGACCAGGTCGCCTTCCTTGTAGTCGGTCAAATGATAGTCGAACGAGGCGTAGCCCTTGGAGATCGACTTCAGCCGGTCGTAGAAGTCGAAGACCACCTCGTTGAGCGGCAGATCGTAGATCAGCATGGCGCGCTTGCCGACATAGGACAGGTCGGCCTGGATGCCGCGCCGGTCCTGGCAGAGTTTCAGGATGCCGCCGAGATAGTCGTCGGGGGTGAGGATGGTGGCGCGGATCCATGGCTCCTCGATGGCCTCGATCTTGACCACGTCGGGCATGTCGGCCGGGTTGTGCAGTTCCTTGACCGAGCCGTCGTTCAACAGCAGGCGGTAGACGACGCTGGGCGCGGTGGCGATGAGGTCGAGATTGAACTCGCGCTCCAGCCGCTCCTGGATGATTTCAAGATGCAGCAGGCCGAGGAAGCCGCAGCGATAGCCGAAGCCAAGTGCGGCACTGGTTTCCATTTCAAAGGAGAAGGAGGCGTCGTTGAGGCGCAGCTTGCCGACGGCGGCGCGCAGATCCTCGAAGTCGGCGGCGTCGACCGGGAACAGGCCGCAGAACACCACCGGCTGCGCCGGCTTGAAGCCGGGCAGGGCTTGTGCCGTCGGGCGCTTGTCCTCGGTGATGGTGTCGCCGACGCGAGTGTCGGCGACTTCTTTGATCGAGCCGGTGAAGAAACCGAACTCGCCGGGGCCGAGCTCGTCGACATTGATGCGGGCAGGCGTAAAGACGCCGGTGCGCTCGACCAGGTACCTGGCGCCAGTGCCCATCATGCGGATGGTCTGGCCCTTCTTCAGCACGCCGTCGATGATGCGGACCAGCACGATGACGCCGAGATAGGCGTCGTACCAGCTGTCGACCAGCATCGCCTTCAGCGGGGCCGTGATGTCGCCCTCGCGCGGCGGCGGCAGATCGTTGACGATCGCTTCCAGCACGTCGGGAATGCCTAGCCCGGTCTTGGCCGAGATCAGCACGGCGTTGGAGGCGTCGATGCCGATCACCTCCTCGACCTGTTCGCGGATGCGCTCGGGCTCGGCGGCGGGCAGGTCGACCTTGTTCAGCACCACGACGATCTCATGGTTGTTGTCGATCGCCTGGTAGACATTGGCCAGCGTCTGCGCCTCGACGCCTTGCGAGGCGTCGACGACCAGCAGTGAACCTTCGCAGGCAGCGAGCGAGCGCGACACTTCATAGGCGAAGTCGACATGGCCGGGCGTGTCGATCAGGTTGAGGATATAATCCTGGCCATTGTTGGCGTGGTACTTCAGCCGCACCGTCTGCGCCTTGATGGTGATGCCGCGCTCGCGCTCGATGTCCATCGAGTCCAGCACCTGCTCCTTCATGTCGCGCAGCTCCAGCCCGCCGGTCGACTGGATCAGCCGGTCGGCAAGCGTGGATTTGCCATGGTCGATATGGGCAACGATGGAGAAGTTGCGGATGTTTTTGATCGGCGTGGTCATGCGGCGCGCTTTAGCAGGGGCACGCTACATCGGCAAGCGGCGGGGCGCGGGTGCGGCGGCGGGGCGGCAAAGTCGTTAAACTTTGATCCATGAGATTAGAGCATAGTTCGCGCCCGGCGTGATAGCCCACCGGTCTATCGCCGTTCGGGGGGATCGGAATGCCGTTGTCAGCACGCAAATTTCTCAAATCGGTGAGCGGCTCGTTCGCGCCATTGCTCGCCATCATGCTTATCCCGATGGTTGCCGCATTGGGTTTTTCCATCGACTATACCTCTGCGGTTTCAACCAGGGTATCGATGCAGAACGCCCTCGATGCAGCGTCGCTGTCGATCACGACGCTTGCGACGGACACCTCACTGGCGGACCGCCAGGTAAAACTGCAGGAGGCATACCTGGCCAATGGCGGGCAAGGCACGGCCAAGCTCGACAGCTTCGTCGTCGCCACCGACGGCGCCGCCAGCATCAAGGCTTCGGCCGGCTTTGCCATGCCGACGAATTTCATGCAGATCGCCAGGATCAACACGGTGCAGGTCGGCGTTGCGTCGGCAGTGACAAAGCGGCCGGCATTGGTGCAAGCCACGTTCAAGGTGACCAAGATCTCGGGCTGGTGGGGCAAGACAATGACGCTCTACGGCACCAAATTCGGGGACACGGTGGCCAACAAGCTGATGAAGATCACCTACACATACAACGGTTATGGCGATCCGAAAGGCTATGGCACGGCGACCGTCTCCACCATCAACGGAGCGACGATCACTATGGTCCAACAGCAGGTGTGTACGACCACCACGGTGCTCAGCTTCTACGGCTTGCCTAGCACCACGATCGTCCAGACCGACTCATACGGCAGGAAATACGCGACCACCTGTGTCAACACAATGTATCCCGCGACCGGTGCCGGCGCGGTGATCGACGTCAGCCAGATGGACCAGCTATATCTGCAGATGGATGTCCCGTCAGGCAATCCAACGGTGCTCAAGTCGAACGATCCGGCAACATCGAACCGCCTCTACGCGAACGGCGTCGAGATCGCCAGTGGCCAAACGGTCGATATCTTCACGCTGGTGCCGTGCGGCCAGACCAGCACACAAGCGTGGGAAGACGGGGGATCGTCGGTGCCGACATCTCCGACCATCACCGATTCCAACGCCGACTTTTTCTACACAGTAACCGGCAAGTGCGCCTTCAATCAGCGGGCATCGGAAACGCTGTTGACACAATAGGCCGCCGCAGCTGAGTGCGAGGGCAAGTCGCCCGCTTAGGCTGCAGTCCATCACACCGCCGCCCCGGTCACACCGGGTGGCGTGTTGGTTGCGAGCGACCGTCTTCCCTTCGCCCCCTGTGGGAGAGCTGCGAACGATCACGAAGCGGTGATGCTGTAACGAACCGTGTGTCGGCGGCGAAGTGTGGACATGGAACCGCACAGGAGAACAGCGATGACCGGATCGGAACGAAGCACAGCCCTGATGGGGCTCGCCGCGGCACTGTTTTCCGCGACTGTGCTGTCGGCAACCAGCGCGGCCGCCGGCCAGACGATGACCGTCGTAGAGCTGTTCACCAGCCAGGGCTGCTCGTCCTGTCCGCCGGCCAACGCCAATCTGATCAAGGTCAAGGACCCGCCCGGCGTGCTGGCGCTGTCCTTCAACGTCACCTACTGGGACTATCTCGGCTGGAAGGACACATTCGGCAAAGAAGAATTCACGCAGCGCCAGGTCCGCTATGAACCGTCGCTCGGCCGTTCCGGCCCGTTCACGCCGCAAGTGGTGGTCAACGGCAGGGCCGATGCCGTCGGCGCCAGGCCGGGCGAGATCGAGCAGCTGATTTCGAGCGGCGGCCACGATGACGGACCTTCGTTGTCGCTCGCCGGCGGGAAGGTCAGCATCGGCGCCGGTCCGGTGCCCGGCGGCAGGGCCGACGTCTGGCTGGTGCGTTATGGCAAGGGCGTCGTCGAGGTGCCGGTGGCGCGCGGCGAAAACACCGGCCGCACGCTGCCGCACGCCAATGTCGTGCATTCGCTGACCAGGCTGGGCAGTTGGACCGGCGACGCCACCGCACTGCCGCTGCCGGCGGCGACGGGCGGCCTCAGCACAGCGGTGCTGGTGCAGGTGCCGGGCGGCGGGCCGATCCTTGCTGCCGCTACGAACTAGAAACCCTGCCGAAATTTTCACAACGCGCAGCGGCGTCGCCGCATGCAGTCAACCTGCCAAACCCAAGGAGATCATCATGACCAATCGTTTGACCAATCGCCCGACTCTGGCGGCACTCGCCTTCGCACTTTGCTCGACGGCGCTGTTCGCAGGAGGCACGGCGCGGGCCGAAGATGCGATGAAGCCGGCGATGGCGACAAACGCCATGAAGCCGGCAACGGGCGCCATGAAGCCGGCAACGGATGCCATGAAGCCGGCCGGCGCCATGGCGGCTGACGCGATGGCCACGACTGCGATGAAGGCGGGCGATCCGATGAAGGCCGACTGCATGAACAAGGCCGATGCCGAGACGGACGCCATGAAGAAGGCAGAGGCGACCAAGGCCTGCGATGCCATGGCTCCGGCCAAATAGGCGATGCGCACAGCAATGTGAGAGCCCGGCGGACCTATCCGTCGTATAATCCACCACCATCATGGGAGATCAGACATGACCGGAGCCCTGAAACGATCGTCGATTTTCGCAAAGGCAGCGCTTGCCGCGCTCATCCTCACGGCCGCCGCGGCCGTGTTCTGGCAGACGCCGGCAGTTTCGGCCGAAGACGCGGTGGTGATCCCGCCGCCGGCAATGGACGAGAAGGCCACCGCCGGCACCGAAAAGGCGGTCTTTGCCGGCGGCTGCTTCTGGGGCGTGCAAGGCGTGTTCCAGCACGTCAAGGGCGTCACCAGCGCCGTTTCCGGCTATGCCGGCGGCGACAAGGACACGGCCGTCTATGAAATGGTCGGCACCAGCCGGACGGGCCATGCCGAATCCGTCGAGATCACCTACGAGCCGTCCGAGGTGACCTACGGCCAGCTGCTGCAGGTGTATTTCTCGGTGGCGCACAACCCGACGCAACTGAACTACCAGGGTCCGGACAGCGGCACCCAGTACCGTTCGACGATCTTTGCCGAAAACGACGCACAGAAAAAGATCGCCGAAAGCTACATCGCCCAGCTCGACAAGGCCAAGGTGTTTCCCAAGCCGATCGTGACGACGCTGGAGACCGGCAAGACCTTCTATCCGGCCGAGGACTATCACCAGGACTTTCTGACGCTCAACCCGACCTATCCCTATATCGTCTACAACGATCTGCCCAAGGTCGAGAATCTGAAGCGGCTCTTCCCCAACCTCTACCGCGAAAAGCCGGTACTGGTGCTGGCCGCCAGCAAGAGCTGAGTTTTGCGGCGGGGCTTGCTGATCTCCCCCCTTGAGGGGGAGATGGCCGGCAGGCCAGAGGGGGTCGGTTCGGTTGGCGCGACGCGGTCCGGCATATCGAGGAAGACGAAGCTGGCACTCCACACGCGGCGACCTCCTCTGTCGCTTTCAGCGACATCTCCCCCTCAAGGGGGGAGATCAGCAGTTTCCGCGCTTCGCACTACTCCCCCTTTTTCCAGGGCAGGCTCCAGCGCACCTTCTCCAGCGTCGCCTTTGCCTCGGCCGAGTCCGGGTCGGGCTCTGTCTCGCGATAATGCGCCGAGCCCTCAGGCGGGTAGGCAAGTGTGTTGTTGAGGGCGAATTTGTCGATCTGGCTGAAGTCGGGGAAAGGCAGGTTTTCCGTCTCGCGCCAATCGCTGACCCTTTTCTCCGCGGCGATGCGTTTTTCGTCGTCGACCGGAAGGTCGGTGGCTCTGTATTCCAGTGACGAAGGGAAGGCGAACTGCGCGCCGGCATCATCCATGATGTTGATCATGGACAACAGGATGTCCTCGCGGATGGCTTGAAAATCGGCCACGTCGGCGGTTTTGATATAAGTGAACACGTCGATATCGAGCGAATAGGCGCCGAAGCCGACAAAGCGCACGCGGCACGGCTCGTCGATAACGCGCGGATGGGCGATCAGCAGCTTGCGCAGCTCGGCCAGGACGTAACGTAGCTGATCGGGCGTCGTCTCGTAGCGCAGCTGCAGCGTCGCCGCGAACCGGGTGCGGTCGCGATGGGCGTAGTTCTCGATCTGCATGCCGGCGAAATCCGAGTTCGGCACCGAGATGATCGTGCGGTCGAGCGACCGGATGCGCGTCGAGCGCATGCCGATATGCTCGATCGTGCCGGACTGGTCGCCGAACTTGCAGAAGTCGCCGACGCTGACCGGCCGGTCGGCATAAAGCGTCAGGCCGGAGAGGAAGTTCTGCAGCGTCGGCTGCGCGGCCAGCGCCACCGCCAGACCGCCGATGCCGAGACCGGCAATGACGCCTTCGTAGGGGATGGCGAGCACTTCGGCCAGCAGCAGGAAGGCGACGACCAGCACGGCGACGCGCGCCACGCCGGTGGACAGCGAAATCAGCGTGTCGTGATAGCCGGGCACCTGCCACAGTCCACGGTAATGGTCGGCGACCTTGCCGATCAGGTGCCAGACCACCGGCACGGCGCCAATCACGACCAGGCTCCAGGCGATTGCCTTGACCGGGGCGGCGACCACTTGCGGCAGACCGAGCGGGCGCAGCGTCAACAGCAGGAAGAAGCCAAGCACGATCGAGCGCACCGCCCATTCGACAATGCGGAAGAAGGCCGGGCTGTCCGTCCTTCGCACAAGCAAGGAAATCAGCGCATTGGCGATGAAGCCGAAGAGGATGCCGGCCAGTGCGGCAAGGCCGAGCATCAACCATTGCCAGCGCTCCATCGGGCCGGCGCGGGTAAGCAGGCCGGGGCTGATCTCGCGGGCGAGGCCACGGGCGATGAAGAACGGGTCGGTGCTGGCGAAGGCGGCGAATTCCGGCGCCACCGGCACGTCTTCGACATCGGCGTAGAGCGCGCGGATGTGGGCGAGCGTCTCGGGCGTGAACTGCCAGATCTTGCCCTTCTCAGTCTCGACCGGGCCGATGACGATGTTGCCGGCGGGATGCTCGAAATAGACGAAGGGGGTGTTGCTCTTCGGATCGTCGGGGATCTCCTGCCAATAGACGTAGCCGATGCGGTCGATGACCTTTTTGAGATAGCGCTCGAGCAGGAACGCCTCGTCGCCACGCACCGCCTGACTGTAGTTGCGCAGGTCGAGCGCCGCCTGTGCCGGATCGCCGGCTTCGGTGAGGCCGCTCAACAGTACCTTGAACGTGTCGCGCGGCGAGGCGAGCCTGCTCGGATCGTCGACCATGTCGACGGCTTCGCCACGCGCTTCCTGGAATTCGGCGAGCTTGGCCTGGAGCTGGCCAAGTGGCGGCCCGACGATGAACCAGTCGCCATTCTTGCGGCGAAAAGTGACGGCGAAGGAGACCCTGGTGCCGTATTGCGGCAGCGTCGCCGTCACCTCGTCGCCGGAAATCGCATCATGCGGCAGGCTCCACAGACGGAACGTCGCGTTGTCGATGACGGTGAACAGAAGCTTGGTGTAATCGGGCATGTTGAGGCCGCCGCGGTCGGCCTCGGTGACGTCGACGAGACCCGCTGCCAGACCGGCAAGACCCATGCCGCCGCCGGTGGCGCGCGGCACGTTGTCGGCGCCGCTCTCGTTCATCGTCTGCAGGAACGAGCGCATGGTGCTCATCGGGCTCGACTGGTCGACGCGGACGTCCTCGACGGCGCTGACGCGCACGCCTGTCCACCATTCGGCGGTGGCGGCATCGAAGCGGCCCATGAAGCTGCCGCCGTCGGGCGATTGGACGAAGGTGAAGGCGCCCTGGCGGTCGCCTTCGAACCAGTGGCCGACAAGCTTGTCGCCTTCGGCCTTGGCCTCGATACGGCCGTTATAAAGCGGGTACATGCCCTTTACGTCAGTGCCCGTCTGCTCGAACTTGATCTGGGCGCCGCCGCCGCGCCACTTCGTGTCCCACACGCCCGTCCAGTTGGCCGCGTCCTGGGCATGCGCCTGCGGCATGGCCGGCAGCAGGCCGGCAAGCGCGAGTGCGCCGATCAGCGCGACCGTCCGGATCAGCAAAAGCAGCAGCCGATCCTCTCCTGCCGCAGAAAAGGGGTTCATTCTATTGCCCTTCTTCTTGCCGGCGATTCTGCTGGGCCGGCCAGAGAAGGTTATTCCGCTTGAAGATGAATATTCTGTTTCAGGCTGCGACGGCGATGCCGGTCAGTCATAGGTCAGATCCGTCGCCTTGCCGGCGAACACCCGGTAGGCAAAGAACGAATAGAAGATGATGATCGGCAGCACGACGACCGTCCCGACCAGGATGACGGCCAGGCTTTCGGGTGCCGAAGCAGCCTGCCAGATGGTCAGCCGGTCGGGCACCACGAAGGGGTAGAACGACCAGGCGAGGCCGGCAAAGCCGAGCGTGAAGATCGCGGCCAATGTCAGGAACGGGAGCAGCGCGTGGCGGTCGTCGGGTTTCGGCAGATGGAAGGTCTGGCGCCACAACCACAGGAACAGCACTGCCGACAGGGTCGGCAGCGGCGACAAATAGAGCATGGCCGGCCAGACGAACCATTTGTCGAAGATGCGCGCGCTGGCAAAGGGCGTGGCCAGCGATACCGCGACCATGCCGAGCGCGGTCAGCACCAACGCCGTGCGCAGCCACAGCACCGCCTTCTTCTGCAGATCGCCTTCGGTCTTGTAGATGACCCAGGCCGCGCCCATCGCCGCGTAGGCCGCGGCAAGGCAGAGCGCCACCAGCGCGCCGAAAGCGACGCCGCCAGGGCCGACGTCGAGGCCGAGCACATAGACGCCGAGCATATAACCTTGCGCCAGCGAAGCGATGACCGAGCCGAGGAAGAAGATGCGGTTCCAGCGGTGCTTCCTGCCGGCCGGCACCTTGGCGCGGAAATCGAAGGCGACGCCGCGCAGGATCAAGCCGACCAGCAGCACGAAGACCGGAATGTAGAGCGCCGTCAGGATGGTGCCGTGCGCCAATGGGAAGGCGACCAGCAGCAAGCCGACCGCCAGCACCAGCCAGGTCTCGTTGGCGTCCCAGAACGGGCCGATGGCGGCGATCATCGTATCCTGCTCGGTTTCTTCGGCCGCGGCGAACAGGATGCCGATGCCGAGATCGAAGCCGTCGAGGATGACGTAGATCAGGATAGCGAGGCCCATCAGGCCGGCGAAGATCAGAGGCAGCAGGGTCGGCCAGTCGACGCTCATGATGTTTCTCCTGGTTGCGCAACCGGCTGCGACAGCGGCCTGTTCATGACGCCCGGCAGCGGCGAGGTGTCACCATCCTTCGCCGCCTTCAATGCCAGATGCACCAACACGCCGAGATAGGCGATCAAGAGCAGCACATAGAGGATGAGATAGACCGCGAGCGACAGCGCGACATGGCTGCCGGCGACCGGCCCGACAGCATCGGCGGTACGCAGCACGCCGGTGACCAGCCAGGGCTGGCGGCCGATCTCGGTGGTGTACCAGCCGGCCAGCGTCGCCAGCCAGCCGGACAGCGCCATCGGCACCATGACGAGCGCCAGCGGCTTGGGCAGGCCGTGGCGGCGCTTGAGGAAGAAGGCCGCCGACCAAGAGACGGCGAGCATCAGGAGGCCGGTGCCGACCATGATGCGAAAGCCCCAGAACACCGGAAATACCGGGGGATGGTTGCCGGCATAATCGTTCAGCCCCGGCACGATGCCGCCGGCGCTGTGCCTGAGGATGAGGCTGGCGCCATCGGGAATGGTGAGCTCGAACCTGTTCTCCTTGGCCGCTTCATCGGGAACCGCAAACAGCACCAGCGGCACGTTGGGACCGGTGTTCCAGTTGGCCTCCATCGCGGCGATCTTCTGCGGCTGGTGTTCCAGCGTGTTGAGGCCGTGCTGGTCGCCGGCAAAGATCTGGATCGGGATCAGGATCGCGGCGGTGAAGACGCCGGTGCGCAGCGCCTTCCACATCGATTCCGAGCGATCGCCGTAGAGATAGCGCAGCGCCGACAGGCCGGCGACCAGGAACGAGACGGTCAGGCCCGAAGCAAGCAGCATATGGACGAGCCGGTAGGGCATGGACGGATTGAAGACAACTGCCCACCAGTCGGTGGCGTGCGCTACACCATCGCGCATCTCGAAGCCGGCCGGCGTCTGCATCCACGAATTGAGTGCGATGATCCAGAAGGCGGACAAGGTGGTGCCGCCGGCCACCAGCACCGTCGCCAGTGTATGGACGCGGTTCGAGACACGGCGGAAGCCGAAAAGCATGATGCCGAGGAACGCCGCCTCGAGGAAGAAGGCGGTCAGGATCTCGTAGGCCAGCAGCGGGCCGGCAATGTTGCCGACCGTCTCCATATAGCCCGGCCAGTTGGTGCCGAACTGAAAACTCATGGTGACGCCGGAAACCACGCCCATGGCGAAGGACAGCGCGAATACCTTAACCCAGGTGAAATAAGCGCGCATCCAGGCGGAATCGTTTGTCGCGTTGTAGCGGAGCTTGAAGAACAGCAGCACCCAGCCGAGCGCGATGGTGATCGCCGGGAACAGGATGTGGAACGAGATGTTCGCGCCGAACTGTATGCGCGACAGAATGAGCGGGTCCATGGCGGCTCCGGCTGCTGCTTGTTTGTTGAAGGATAGGCTTGATGCACCGGACGGTCAAAGCGGCGTCCCGCCGCGAGGCGGAACGCCGCAGTGCGGTTAATCTGCTTTTACGTGGAATTTGGCTGGACGACCGGGCAGGTGTTGCCTATTCCGGCGAACCTCGATGGTCCAGAACTGTCAGGAGCGCCATTGACATCCGGATTTGCGAACCGACATTCAGCGGACTAAATCAACAACTCTGTTTCAAGCAGTCGTTTTCAGCCATGCAGCCGATCATCTCGATTTCCGGGCTCACCAAGACCTACGCCACCGGCTTCAAGGCGCTGAAGGAGATCAATCTCGACATCGTGCGCGGCGAGATCTTTGCGCTGCTCGGGCCGAATGGCGCCGGCAAGACAACGCTGATCTCGATCGTCTGCGGCATCGTCAACCGCTCGTCGGGTTCCGTCACCGTCGACGGCCATGACATCAACCGCGACTACCGCGCCGCGCGCAGTCTGATCGGGCTGGTGCCGCAGGAACTGACCATCGACGCCTTCGAGAGCGTGTGGGCGACGGTCAACTACAGCCGCGGCCTGTTCGGCAAGCCGGCGGACAAGGCGTTCGTCGAAAAGGTGCTGCGCGACCTGTCGCTCTGGGACAAGAAGGACGCCAAGGCGATCACGCTGTCCGGCGGCATGAAGCGCCGGCTGATGATTGCCAAGGCGCTGTCGCACGAGCCGCGCATCCTGTTCCTCGACGAACCGACGGCAGGCGTCGATGTCGAGCTGCGCCAGGACATGTGGGCGATGGTGCGCCGGCTGCGCGAAGACGGCGTCACCATCATCCTGACCACGCATTACATCGAAGAAGCCGAGGCGATGGCCGACCGCGTCGGCGTCATCAACCGCGGCGAGATCGTGCTGGTGGAGGACAAGGCCGAGCTGATGCGCAAGCTTGGCCGCAAACGGCTTGTGCTGGAACTGCGCAGTCCCCTGGCCACCGTTCCCGATACTTTTTCGCACTACGCGCTGGAGCTTTCGCCGGATGGCGGACAGCTGACCTATACTTATGACAACCAGAGCGAACGGCCGGGCGTCGCCTCGCTGATCCGCGAGCTCGAGGCGGCCGGCATCCAGTTCCGCGACATCGATACGGAAAACAGCTCGCTCGAGGAGATCTTCGTCAATCTGGTGAGGAAACCGGCATGAACCCGCGCGCGGCCATGAATCTTCATGCGGTATGGGCGATCTATCGGGTGGAGATGGCGCGCGCCCTTCGCACTGTGCTGCAGAGCATCGTTTCGCCGGTCATTTCGACGTCGCTCTATTTCGTCGTCTTCGGTTCGGCCATCGGCTCGCGCATCACCGAGATCGACGGCATCAGCTACGGCGCCTTCATCGTACCGGGGCTGATCATGCTGTCGCTGCTGACGCAATCGATCTCCAACGCCTCTTTCGCCATCTATTTTCCGAAATTCGTCGGCTCGATCTACGAATTGCTGTCCGCGCCGGTGTCCTATCTGGAGATCGTCATCGCCTATGTCGGGGGCGCGGCGACAAAGTCGATCGTGCTTGGCCTGATCATCCTGGCGACGGCCTCGCTGTTCGTGCCGCTGACGATCGAGCATCCGTTCTGGATGCTCGCCTTCCTGGTGCTGACGGCGGTGACCTTCAGCCTGTTCGGCTTTATCATCGGCATCTGGGCGAAGAGCTTCGAGCAGCTGCAGCTCGTGCCGCTGCTGATCATCACGCCGCTGACCTTCCTCGGCGGCAGCTTCTATTCGATCAACATGCTGCCCGGCATCTGGCGCACGGTGACGCTGTTCAACCCGGTGGTCTACCTGGTCAGTGGGTTCCGCTGGAGCTTCTACGGCAAGTCCGATGTTTCAGTCGGCGTCAGCCTCGGCATGACGGTGGTCTTCCTGCTCATCTGCATAGCGATCGTCGCCTGGATCTTCAGGACCGGCTACCGGCTGCGCAACTGATCGAACGGGCCTCGTCCAGGCGAAGCAGCCTTATCGATCGACCTTTCCTTGCCGAAGGCGACATAGGCCTGCGCACGATGCCTGGAACTCGCGCTTGAACGCCTCGATCTTGCTTTTCATGCATTGTTATATATCATGTTATCGATGTTCACGGGGATGAAAATTGACCTATGGAAGACGTCATACGATCGCTTGGCTTCCTGTGCCTGGGCAGCAGGCTGAAGCGTATAGGCGAGCAACTGCAAGCGGAGGCGCAGCGCCTGCTCGACAGGCTGGATGTCCCGGTTCAGGCGAGCCAATACCCGCTGCTGGCCGCGCTCGACAGGCTGGGCCCACTGCCGGTCGGGGAACTGGCGCAATCCCTTGGGATCGCGCAGCCGGGTGTGACGCGAACCGTCTCGCTTCTGGCCGGATTGGGATTGCTCGAGGTCAGTCCGTCGAACGATGACCAGCGGCGCAGGATCGTCTCGCTTACTCGGGACGGCCGGCGGCTGGTCGATGTCGCAAAGCGCGACGTCTGGCCTTGCATCGAGAACGTGGTCGCGGATTTGTGCGCAGGTTTTTCGGGGCCGCTTCTTGAGCAGCTGGCTGCCATCGAGGACGGCCTCGCCGCTGCCCCTCTCGACCGTCGTGTAAATAAGCCTGAGGGTGCCGCGCAATGAGACATCTGCTCGACCGCCCTATCTGGAGCGCGCTTCAGACGCGACATCGGGCCTTCGCGGAGGGTGACAACCTCGCCATGCGATATCGGCCGTCGATCGTCCCTTTCGCCGCCACTGGCGCGGACGACCCGGAAAGCCTGCGGGCGCTCGAAAACCTTGTCTCCCCGGGCGAGAGTGTGATCCTGCTTCAAGCGGACGCGATTGCTCTGCCCACGGGGCTTTCCGCGACTTCGACCGCAGCCGGGGTTCAGATGATCGCCGAGCAGCCATTGCAGATCGTCTCCGACCCGCGCGTGCATCGTCTGACCCGAGACGATGCTGCTGAGATGCTCGCCCTGGCATTGCTCACCAAGCCTGGCCCATTCACGCTCGAAGCCTTGAGCCTGGGCGATTTTTGGGGTGTGAAAATCGAGGGCAGGCTTGCGGCAATGGCCGGCGAGCGCATGAAGCAACCTGGTTATACCGAACTCAGCGGGGTGTGCTCACATCCGGAATTTCGCGGCGGTGGCCTAGGAAAGCTGCTGTCCCTATTCGTGGCAAACCGGATAGTGGCGCGCGGCGAAGTTCCCTATCTCCACGCCTATGCCAGCAACGCCGCGGCCATAGCGTTATACGAGTCCATCGGCTTCAGGTTGCGAAGCACAATGAATGTGGCCGTGGTTCAGCGCACCGAATGATTAGTCGGCGCATGATGCGCAGCATGGATTCATCCCGTATCGGAAGGAAGGATTTCGTACGGCCGAAATCCTTCCTTGAGACTGCAAGATCTTGCTGCGTGTCAGACCGCGATCTTGCCGCCGCCTTGCCTGGTGATGGCAACGACCGCCGGGCGCACCGGCATGTCCGGCTTGAAGTCGGGCCAGCGCGTCGACAAATCCTCATAATAGGACGGACGGCCGAAAGCCTCCCAGTCCTCGCCGCCGTCGCCCGGATGCTGGACGGCAACGAAGGCGGTCTGGTCGTCCGGCGCAAACAGGGGACCGCACATTTCGGCGCCGATCGGCACGCGGAAGAACAGCTTTGATGTCGCCCGTGCCGTCCCTTCCGTATCGACAGCCCACAGACCGTCGGTGCGGCCGGTGGCTTTCGGGCCCTGGCCGTCGGTGGCGACCCAGAGGCGGCCGGCCGAATCTACCGTGCAATTGTCCGGCATGCCGAACCAGCCATTGGCGGTGGTTGCGGTCGAGAAGGTGGCGCCGACGTCGGCCACAGCGGGATCGCCGCATTTCAGCAGGATTTCCCACCTACCCTTTGTCGCGGTGAAATCACCGCCGTCCTCGACGATCTCGATGATGTGGCCAAAGGCGTTCTCGGCACGCGGGTTGGCGGCGTCGACCTGGTCGGCCTTGCGCTTCGAATTGTTGGTCAGCATGACGTAGACCTTGCCGTTGGTGGCATTGGGCTGGATGTCTTCCGGGCGGTCCATCTTGGTGGCGCCGAGCAGGTCGGCGGCGCGGCGCGTCTCGATCAGCACGTCGGCCTGGCTGTCGAAGCCGTTCTCCGCCGTCAGCGGCCCCTGGCCGAAGACGATCGGCAGCCACTCGACCGAACCGTCGTCGGCAAACTTGGCGACATGCAAGGTGCCGTCGTCGAGCAAATCCATGTTGGCGGCGCGGTCGTCCGGATCGAACTTGCCTGTGGTGACGAACTTATAGACATAATCGAAGCGCTCGTCGTCGCCGAGATAGAAGACGACACGGCCATCCTTGGCGACGATCGATTCGGCGCCCTCATGCTTGAAGCGCCCCATCGCGGTGCGCTTCCTCGGCGCCGAAGTCGGATCCTGGACGTCGACCTCGACGATCCAGCCGAAGCGGTTCGGCTCGTTCGGCTCCTTGCCGATATCGAAACGGTCGTAATGCGCTGCCCATTCATAGGCACCTTCGGGAATGCCGAGGCGCTTGTAATTGGCGGCTTCCTTATGCCCCTGCGGCAGCTCGCCCGAGAAATAGCCGTGGATGTTCTCCTCGGCCATGACATAGGTGCCCCATGGCGTGACGCCGCCGGCGCAATTGTTGATGGTGCCGATGACTTTCGTGCCGGTCGGATCGGCGCTGGTCTTGACGCGGTCGTGGCCGGCGACCGGGCCGGAGAGCGCGATCTCGGTGTTGGAGGTGATGCGGCGGTTGAGCTTGCCGTCGCGAACGACCTGCCATTTGCCTGATACCTTGCGTATCTCGACGATAGTGCCGCCATGCGCCGTCATCTCGACGTCGACTTGTTCCTTGCTGAGGGGCGCCTGCTTGGCCTTGCCGTCGATGATGGTGACGAGGCCCGGAAACATCAGGTGCGGATTGGTGTATTCGTGGTTGACCACCAGCAGGCCGTGCTCGGCCGAGCCGTCGATCGGGATATAGCCGACATAGTCGTTGTTGTAGCCGAATTGTCTGGCCTGGGCTTCCGCCGACTGTTTTGTCGGATCGAATTCCGGCGAATCGGCGAACAGCGGATCGCCCCAGCGCAGCAGTACATCGGCGTCATAGCCGGGTGCGACGTGATGCTTGTCGTCGATGCCGGCCTCGAGCTCGTCAAAAGCGAAGGCGGAGCCTTCGGCGGCGCGGGCATTGTCGGCGGTGATCAGCGCCAGCGGGCTGACGGTAGCGGCTATGGCCGAGACGGCAAGCGAACCCTTGAGGAAGCCGCGGCGTGAGAACCGCGCGGCGATGATCTCACCCATGGTGCGGTTGTCGGTGGGATTGGCTCCTGGCCCATCGTTTTCCTCGAGCAGGCTGGTGCGGAAATGGGCGTCAGGGGTGCGATGTTCGGTCATAGGGCCTGCCTCTGGCTGGATGGATTGCTGGAGCGTGTTGCCTGGCCAATCCGGTATTACCGGCAGGTCACAGTTTGATGACATGCCGGCTAATTGCCACCTGCGATTTCGTATCCAACATCGGCCCCGCTTGACCGCGACCGGCGCTTCGGAAACAAGAGCTGCGGCAGGCGGTAGGGACCGCATCGGGAGGAACAAAAGTGAGTTTCTGGGGACTTGGGCAGCTCTGCGTTTCGACGGTGATCTTCCTGCTGGCGGCGATGGCCGCAAAACAGTGGGGGCTGGCGCCGAGCCTCGGCAAGATTGTGCTGACGTTGGCGCTCTATTCGCTGGGCAATCTGATCATGCTGAGGCTGATCCGTGAATTCGGCATGTCGGTGTCGTTCAGCCTGTCGGCGGTGATCCAGCTGGTGTCGGTGAATGTGGTGGCGCTGGTCTTCTTCGGCGAGCGCGTCAATGCCTTGCAGGCAACCGGCATCGTGCTTGCCATCGCAGCTGTGGCGCTGATCACGCTCGGGCCCTATCTGCAAAGGCTGTAACTGCGATCGGGCCGATGAAGAAGATTGCAAGCAGGCTGCCCAACTGGCTGGAGTTCCCGGTTCTGCTGGCCGGGCTGGTCATTGCCGGCGGGCTGTGGGGGTTCGAGGAGCTGATGGAGCTGGCGCGGGCGACCACGCCGCATGCCTTCGACACCGAAATCCTGCTTGCCTTCCGCAAGGCCGGCCAGCCCGACAATCCGATCGGACCGGCGTGGCTGGAAGGGGCGATGCGCGACATCACCAGCCTCGGCAGCGCCAGCGTACTGCTGCTGATCACGGCAGCAATGATCGTCTATCTGCTTCTTATCCGCAGGCCAGGCGCGGCGCTTCTCATGTTCGTCGCGGTAGCGGGCGGCCAGCTCCTGTCAAGCGTGCTGAAATTCGATATCGACCGGCCGCGCCCCGATCTGGTCTCGCATCTCGCCGATGTGGCATCGCTTTCGTTTCCGAGCGGCCACGCCATGCTGTCGGCGGTGACGTATTTGACGCTGGGCAGCATGGCGGCGCGGGTTTTGCCCGGGCGCACAACGAAGATCTATGTACTCGGGCTGGCGGTGCTGACGACAGTGGTGGTCGGCATCAGCCGCATCTATCTCGGCGTCCACTGGCCGTCCGACGTATTGGCCGGCTGGTGCGCCGGCTTTGCCTGGGCGATGCTGTGCTGGCTTGCGGCACGGTTCCTGCAGCGATGGCTTGGGCGGGCCGACGGCACCTGACTCAAATCAGCCTGTTGATCAGGCCATGACCGCAGCCTGCCAGCAGGAAAACCATCGACAGCAAGGCTGTCGAGGTTGCCAACGCTTTGAATATCTTCACCCGCTCATCCTTTTGAAGTCGTGCCTGTGAAATCGGGATCGCAGTGGATGTCCCGCCAAACGATGCCGAGGTTTGTAGCATCACAGTGCATCGGCTGGCAAAGAGTGCTGCATGTTTGGAGGCAGACCATCAATCCTTGGTGCAGGAAGACGTCGCCGACCGCGCCAGCGCAGGAACTTCATCCTCGACTGTTCGGCGATGCCGTTCTTCGATTCAACGGCGGCCAATGTCATCGAGGGTGCGGCCCACAAGGCGAGCCGCGCCGGCGTTCGCTTCATTATATCAGGCGCTTCGCCGCAGATACGCCGCATGCTGATCAACCACGGCGTCAAGCGGCCGCTGGTGACTTATACCGCCTCGATCACGGATCGCGGGCGCAGCTGAAGAAAGCCGCGCCCGCCGCCTGAGCCGATGGCTGGCTTAGTCGAGGCCCAATGCCGCGATCTCGCCGTCGTTCATCAGCGGCACGAAGATTGTCGACTTGCCGTCGGTGCCGATGTCGGCGCTGCCCGGCTTGAACGTCGCAACCGCTTGCGGCGTGCCGCCGGCTTTGTAGCGGTAGAGCGTGCCGGTCATATACGCGGTGGCGTAGATGCTGCCGCCGATGGCAACGACGCCATCGAGGTTGGCAAATTTTTCCGCGCCGGGCAGTGGCGAAACGGCCTTGGTGGCAAGATCGACCGAGAGCAGGCCGCCCGGCTCCGCGGTGCTGAAGTCGGGCTTGATGCCCTTGCCCCAGGAAGCGACGATCAGTCGGCCGCCATCGGCGAAGATGCCATTCGGCGAAGCAAGCGCCGCATCCCTGACGAACAGTTCGGGCCGGTCGCCGTCGATGCGATAGATCGTATCGGCAAGCATATCCGTGACATAGATCTTGCCGGACGCGTCGGCGGTCACGTCGTTGAGGAAGACCGCGTTCGGCACGTCGATCGTCGATGTTAGCTTGCCGCTTGCGAGATCGACGACGCGCACATGGGTGAGGTCGGCGACGTAGAGTTTGCCGCCGACAATCGCCATGCCCTTGGGCGCGTCCATGCCGTCGGTCCAGTGTTGCGTGACTAGCTTGCCGTCCATCGACAGGATCGACAGATAGCCGTTGCCGTCGGCTTCGCCGGGATTGCCGACGATGTTCGAGACGACAACGCGCTGGCCGGCGGCGTCGAACAGCGCCGATTCAGGCTGCTCGAGGCCGCCGGTGCGCCAGAGTTCAGCGGCCTGAACTGCCGGCGCGGCCGCGATGCCGACCAGGGCGAGAAGTATCGAGGTGAAGAGGCTCTTCATGGCTAGTCTCCTGTAATGGACTGGCGGAGAGCTAGGCCTTTCGATACTTTTCGGGAAGAGCTATCAGGACTAGTACCGAAGGCTGATACCAAATCGTGCAAAAGAGGTGCATCCCATGAACGGCCTGATCTTCGAAGCGCTGAAGCGGACGCTTAAGGCAAAGGGCATCACCTATCGCGTCCTTGCCGAGCGGATGGGTGTTTCCGAGCCGACGGTGAAGCGCATCTTCCACGAGCGCAACTGCAAGCTCGACCGGCTGATGGAGATCTGCACTGCCGCCGGCGTAGAGTTGGAGAACGTGCTCGGCTCTATGAACAGAGGACCAGGACCCGCCAACCAGATCGCGCCGGAGATCGAGCGCAAGCTCGCCGGGCGGCCGGCACTGCTGTTCGTCTTTGTCATGCTTTCCGAGAAATTCACGCCCGAAGGCATCATGCGCTCACAAGGGCTGAGCGAGGCTTCGATGTTCCTCTATCTGCGCGAGCTCGAGGAACTCGGCCTGGTCGCGCTCGGTCGCGGCCTGTCGGCAAGGCTGCTGATCGAGGCGCCGATCCAGTGGAATTTCGAGGGGCCATTGCGGCCGCTGTTCGAGACGACCAACAAGAATTTCATCGGCTGGGCCATCACCCATCTTGAGCGCGAGTCGACGTTCGTCAGCTTCTCCAGGCGGATGCGGCCGGAAACGGCGGAAATGGTCAGGCGCGAGGCGGAGGAATTGGCGGAGCGCGCCAAATTGCTTGCTCATCACGACCAGCACACGACGCCTGAAGACCGACTGGTCGGCTACAAATGGACGTTTGCGTTCGGCGCAACGCCGTTCCCGGTGATCATGCCGATCGGGCCGCATCCGCGCGACGCAGGCGCACGGACCGACGATCGAGTTGCGGCTGCCGCAAACGGACGACGTCTGCCGGCCTAGGTCAAAATGCAGAACGACCGAGTCCGGGCTGTTGGCGGCAGCCAGTCTGACTGAGCTTCTTACCCCTGAGTATCGGCCGCAAACACAAGATCGAGCGGCTATTCGGCGGTCTTGTTCGCCACCTTGTCATCCCAGACCATCTGCCGGTAGTCGAAGCCGTATTCCAGCGTCGGCTTGACAATACGGAAATAGGGCGACAGGTCGAAATCGCGCGGCGTGTAGAGCGAGTGATGGCGGATGTGCAGGATTTCCCTGCGCGAATAGCTCGACTGGGCCGAGGCACGGCCAGGCGCCCGGGTAATCTCCGGCAGGATCGGGTAGCGGATCAGGCCATACGCCTCGGCGATCAGCGACGAGCAGATGGCGCGCGTCGGGTCGCCGGAACCGAAAGCCAGCATGCGGCGGCGCCAGCGCACCGGCACCGGCGGCGTCGGCAAGAAGTAGCGCAGCATGTCGAATATGTTCTTGAGATCGTATCTGAAACCGAGCCTGCCGATCATGAACGCGACGACCGCTTCGCGGTCATCCGGAGCCAGGCCACTCGCACGGCAGATGCGGGTGTTGTAGCTGCGATAGCGCGACAGCGGCACGGCGATGCAGCCATCGCCGAGCGTGACCTCGATCAGGCGCCGCCGCTCCGATCCGTCCTCCGGCTCCGGTAATGCATCGCCGACATAGAAGGCGGCATGCGACCAGGTCGACTGGGTGAGGTATTTGATCGCCGCCGAGATCTTCTGGTTGCCTTCGATGAGCAGGATGTCGCCGGGCTCGAGCGTGCGGCGCAACGTTTCGGCGTCCGACGGCGTGTAAGGCTAGTAGCCGGACGATTCCTCCTGCAGCCGGCCGGCAAGCCAGCGGCCAGTCGGTCCAGAAGCGTGTCGCCGGGCTCGGTCATGCCAGACGGCGATTACCACAAGGCGGCAAGTTAGACCATGATCAGCCCACGCCAGGCGTGCCGGCGTCTTGGTGCGCAACTGTGAGATCTTCGCGCGCCTTACGGGCGAGCTTCCTCGTCGAGCGCTTCGGGCTGTCGCCGAAAAGCTCGACCGCCTCGGCGAGGCAGGTCTTTTTCAGGCTCTTTTCCGAACGCTTCAGCAGCTTGGCAAGCAACCGCGTCTCTTCAGCAGGACCGAGCGGCTGGTCCTCGGCATCTAGAAGCGCGCGCATGACGAACACATCGTGCAGCTCGCCAAGCCGCTCGCCCAACTCGTTGACGGCCTTGCGCCGCGTCTTGATCGGCGTCGGCCACAGCCTGCCGAGCAGCGACAGGTGCATGCCATGCGTCTTGGCCGCCTTGCGCAGATCGTGAAAGTCATCGGCTTCGCCGCGCGAAGCCGCCTTGTCCAGCGCTTTCCTGGCGCGGCGCAAAGTGGTGCGCGCGCCTTCGGCGAGCACGTCGGCAGCCTGCTCCGGCTGGTCGGGCAGAGCGAGCTTGTCGATCCGGGCGACACCTTCCTCGCAAACGGAAATCGCCGCGCCTATCGCAGCATCGAGGCCTGCTCCGCCATGCAGTTCATGCTGGCGCGCGACGAGCCTGTCACGCACGGCACCGAGGCCATCGCCGGCACTTTGCTCGGAAAAGCTTGCCGCCAGCCGGTCGATTGTTTCCACCAGTGCGGTCGCCTCGCGCGAGCCGGCAAGCAGGGCCGCCACCTGGCGGTAGCACTGATTCTCCGTCACGCAGAATGTTTCGTCTCCGGAACGGACAAGGCGCAGCAAGGCGCGGACGTTCTTCAGCCGTTTGCGGCATTTGTGCAGCCCCTGTTCGGGCCTGTCACGCGCGGCGTCCAGATGGACAAGCGCCTTGCCGATCTCCTCGGCGAGGATGCGCCTGACCTCTCCGGTCAGCGACATGCGCGGATCGATACGAAAGCTCATGCGACGATCTCCGGAATCCCCCCAAGGGCGAGCGACGCGTTGTAAAATCTTGGCTCGCCGGTGACTTCACGGCCGAGCCAATGTGGCAGCATTTCGTCCTGTACATCATCCGGCGTCTCGAGCTCGGCGATCACCAACCCCGCAAGCGTCCCGCCGAAGACATCGACTTCGTAGCGATAGCCGCGGTGTCTAACATGGTGGCGTGTCTTCTCGATGACATGTCCGATGGCAAAGGCCTGCATCTCCTGCGCCTCCGCCAAAGGTACCGGATATTCGAATTCATCGCGCTCGCGTGCCTGGCTGCCGAACTTGAGCGTCAGCTTGGCGGCCGCATCGTTGCTGATGCGCACACGCACCGTGCGGCTGGGTTCGGCGACTAGATAGAATTGACGGATATGAATGTCCGCCTCGACCATTGCCCGCCATTCCTCACCTGAGACCAGGAACTTACGCTCGATTTCCTTGCCCATGGCCAGGCACTAAAGCGCGCACGGCCAGAGTTGGCAAGCCGCTTGACCGCACTTGACTTTAATCATTCGATTGATTAAATTGTTGACCATGATCAAATCGCCCAGCGCCAGCGGCCTTCCTCATGAGGCGCCCAAGACCGCCGCGGATGTGACGCGGACGGCACTCGTGCGCGCGGCGCTGAAGCTGTTCGGACGCCAGGGTTTCGACGGCACGTCAACGCGCCAGATCGCGGCCGAGGCCAAGGCCAATATCGGCTCGATCGCCTATCATTTCGGCGGCAAGGAAGGGCTCCGCAACGCGGCGGCCGACTACATCGTCGACACCATCCAGATCGTTGCCGGCCAAGCGATCGGCAATCTGCAAGCGCCGGCCGCGGCATTGGCGGACACCGAGGCCGCGCGGGCGCATTTGGCCGTCGCACTGGAGCGGATGGTCGCCTTCATCGCGGCAAGGCCGGAAGCCGGCGAGATTGTACAGTTCGTCCTGCGTGAGCTGTCGCATCCAACCGCCGCGCTCGACCGTATCTATGATGGCGTGTTCGAACCGGCGCATCACCGACTCTGCCTGATCTGGGAACAGGCGACGGGCGAGCCGGCCGAGAGCGAGCGCACAAAACTCACTGTGTTCACGCTGATTGGCCAGGTCGTCTATTTCCGCATCGGCCGCGAGGCGGTTATGCGCCGGATGGGCTGGCGCGAGATCGGCAATGACGAGGCCGGAAAGATCGCGGCGGTGGTGACGGATAATCTCAGCGCGATTTTGGCTCGGCGCGATTTGGCTGCCCGAAAGGATCGTGGATCATGAGCCTGCTCTGTTCTTTGCCGCTTGCCGCCCAGGTTTTCAGCGCCTGCGCGCCGGCAGCACCGCTCGCCGTCGGCTACGTCGAGGGCGATTATGTCCTGCTGGCGCCGATCGAGGTGGCGCAGGTCGAGACGATTGCGGTCAAGCGCGGCGACCGCGTCGCGCCCGGCACGCCGGTGGTGACGCTGGAAAACGCCGACGCCAAGATCGCCATCGCACAAGCCGAGGCGGCCCTTGCGCAGGCCCAGGCGCAACTTGCCGACCTGCAGGTCGGCAAGCGGCCGGAAGAGATTGCGGTGCTCAAGGCGCAGGTGGACATGGCCAAGGCGCAAGCCGCCGACGCCAAACGCCGTTACATCCGCGCCAGCGATCTGTTCAAACGCGGCACCGGCACACAGGCCGACTACGACACGGCTTCCGCGACGCTGGAGACGGCCAACGCGCAGGTCGGCCAGGCGGAGGCCAATCTCGCCGTCGGTGGCCTGCCGGCACGGCCGGAGACGATCAAGGCCGCCGACAATCAGGTCAGGCAGGCGCAGTCGGCGCTGGAGCAAGCGCAATGGCGGCTGTCGAAGCGCGTGCTGACGGCGCCCTCGCCCGGCCGGGTCAACGATGTCATCCGCTATCCCGGCGACACGGCCGGGCCGACCGCGCCGGTCATCTCCATACTGCCGGATGGCGCGGTGAAGCTCAGCGTCTATGTGCCGGAAAGCGCGTTCTCCTCGGTCGATGTCGGCACGCTGCTCAACGTCCATTGCGACGGTTGCGGATCGGGCGTGAAGGCTCGCGTCAGCTACGTGTCGCCGGATCCGGAATTCACGCCGCCGGTGATCTACTCGCTCGAGACCCGGCAAAAGCTGGTCTATCTGGTCGAAGCGCGGCCGGAGGGCGACGCCAGCGCATTGCAGCCCGGGCAGATCGTCGACGTCGATCTGGCGGACATCGGAAAATGAACGTCATCGACGTGCACGGCCTGGTCAAGCGCTTCGGCGACAAGACCGTCGTCGACCATGTGACTATGGCTGTGGCCGAGGGCGAGATCGTCGGCTTCCTCGGGCCGAACGGCTCGGGCAAGACGACGACCATCCGCATCATGTGCGGCTTGCTGACGCCGGATGAGGGCGAAGGCACGGTTCTGGGCTTCGACATCCGCACCGACAGCCTGCGGATCAAACGCGAAGTCGGCTACATGACGCAGAGATTCTCGTTCTACGAAGATCTGACGATCGGCGAGAATCTCGAATTCGTGGCACGGTTGTACCGGCTGAAGCCGCTCGACGAGCACGTGGCTAAGACGCTTGAGGAGCTCGGCCTGACATCGCGCAGGAACCAGTTGGCCGGTACCCTGTCCGGCGGCTGGAAGCAGCGGCTGGCGCTGGCCGCCTGCATCATGCACAAGCCGAAACTGCTGCTGCTCGATGAACCGACGGCGGGCGTCGACCCGAAGGCCAGACGCGAATTCTGGGACGAGATCCACCGGCTGGCGAGCGGCGGCCTGACCGTGCTGGTCTCCACCCACTACATGGACGAAGCCGAGCGCTGCCACCGCATCAGCTACATCTCCTACGGCAAGATGCTGGCCACCGGCACGGTCGAGGACGTGGTGAGGAATGCCGGGTTGACCACCTTCGTCCTGCAAGGGCCGCGGCTCGATCAGGTCGCTGCCGCACTTCATGGCCGCCCCGGCGTCGACCAGGTGGCGCCGTTCGGCGCGACGCTGCATGTCGTCGGCTCCGACAGGACGGCACTTCAGGCAGCGCTCGCCGATGTCGAGAAAGAGCACGAGGGCGTTACGGTGACGCCCGGCGAGACCAGCCTGGAAGATGTGTTCATCCAGTTCATGTCCGGTTCGAAGGACAACATGGGATGAAAAATGGGATAGACAGCATCTTTTCGTTCGCCAGGCTAGGCGCGCTGCTGATCAAGGAGTTCATCCAGATGCGGCGCGACCGCATCACCTTCGCCATGATGCTCGGCGTACCGCTGATGCAGCTGGTGCTGTTCGGCTATGCCATCAACAACGATCCGAAGAGCCTGCCGGCAGCGCTGGTGACGATGAGCAGCGATCCTTACACGCGGGCCATGGTTTCGGCGCTGCAGACCACCGGCTATTACCGCTTCGACCATGTTGCGCAAAGTGCCGCCGAAGCCGAATTCCTGATGGCGCGCGGCGACGTCGCCTTCGTCGTCACCATTCCCGCCGATTTTGCCCGACGGGTCGAGCGCGGCGACAGCCCGCAGATCCTGATCGAGGCGGATGCGACCGACCCGGCCGTCGCCAGCGGCGCCATCTCGACGCTCGGCACCGTCGCCAACCAGGCGCTGCTCAGGGCACGCGGCATGCAGGAAACGGCGGCCGAGGCTGCCCGGGGCCAGCTCCAGGTGGTGGTGCACCGGCGCTACAATCCGGAAGCCGTCTCGCAATACAACATCGTGCCCGGCCTGCTCGGCGTCATCCTGCAGATGACGATGGTGATGATGACCTCGATCGCGCTGACACGCGAGACCGAGCGCGGCACGATGGAGAACCTTCTGGCGATGCCGTCAAGCCCGCTCGAGATCATGCTGGGCAAGGTGCTGCCCTATCTGGCGGTAGGCGCCGTGCAGGTGCTGGTGGTGCTGGCAGCCTCGAAGCTTCTGTTTGCCATACCCTTCACCGGATCTATGTCGCTGCTGTTGACGGCGGTCCTGATCTTCGTCTTGGCGCTGGTGCTGCTCGGCTACACGATCTCGACGATCGCCCGCACGCAGATGCAGGCCCTGCAGCTCACCTTCTTCTTCTTCCTGCCGTCGATCATGCTGTCCGGCTTCATGTTCCCCTATCGCGGCATGCCGGACTGGGCGCAGGTTTTCGGCGAAGTGCTGCCGCTGACGCATTTCCTGCGCATTATCCGCGCGGTGATGCTGAAGGGCGCCGAACTGCCGGCGGTGGCAACGGAGATCGGCTGGCTGGTGGTGTTCGTGGCGCTGTTCGCCGGCATTGCGCTGGTGCGGTTCCGCCGGACGCTGGATTAGGGTCGAACTCGATCCGCTTGTGCAAAAGATCGAGATTCACACGGACTTGGCCTGGCCCGGGACCGGTGTCAATTCAGGCGCATTGAGCCCTTCGAAGGGATCGCGCCAGGCGTCGATTTCTTCGAGTTGAAGATACCAGCGACTGACAGAGGGATAGTCATCGAGCGGCAATCGGGCGACATCGTTGAAGGGCAGAAACGTCGCCATTCGAAAGTCGGCGTAGGAAACCGAATTGCCGACCAGCCAGTCGCGCTCAGAAAGCTCGGCATCAAGTATTGCAGCGGCGGTACTGAAGTCCCTCAGGCCCTCCTCAACCCGCGCCTGATCTATCGGGCCGAGCCCATAGCGCTGTTTGGTCCCGCGTTCGAAATGCACGACATCGCAGGCTCTTGCGAAGTTCTCTTTCCCCCAACTCAGCCATCGGATCATCTCGGGCTCGTCGTCGCCGGCGCGCCAGAAATCCGAATGCATATCGCGCGAAAGCCGACAGGCTATGGCGTCGGCCTCCCAGAGGCTTTTTCCCGAACCTATAAGGATGGGCAATGAAAGATTTGGATTGAGCGGCCGAAATCGCTCGGCCTGGCCCGGAGCGAAGGGAGAGGCGAATTCAAACTCGACCTTGGCGTTGAGATACCGTGCCACCGCGACCGCGAGGCGAGGATTGGGATTGCGGCTGAAGAACAGTTTCATTGATCTCAGTCTTTGAAGCGTACCGGTTCGACCGGGTACAACGGACGCTTGAGCACCTCGAATCGGCACATGAGCTGGAACTGGTTGCTATCCTAGCCGGCAGCAATGATCTCGGCATAGGTGCTGAGATCGACATTGCCGCCGGAGAGCACCACGGCAATGGATTTCCCGGCAAGGTCGATCTCGCCTGACGACAGCGCGGCCAAGCCGACGCAACCGCCAGGTTCGACGACCAGCTTCAAGCAAGCCATCGCATCGCGCATCGCCTGTGCCACCGCCTTGTCGGAAACGGCGATGGCGCCCGCGAGATTCTTGCGGTTGATCTCGAAAGTGATCGCACCCGGCTCGGCGACGAGAAGGGCATCGCAGATCGAGGTGGGGCCGGGCGCGTTCGACACCCTGGCGCCTTTGATCAGCGAACGGCGTGTGTCGTCGAAATGCTCGGGTTCCACGGCCCAGACGGCGGTGCCCGGCGAGGCGTCCTTGACCGCGATCGAAATGCCGCTGCTCAACCCGCCGCCGCCGCAGGGAACCACTACCGCATCGAGGCTGACGCCAAGCGCTCTTGCTTGGCGCATCAATTCGAGGCCGATCGTGCCCTGGCCGGCGATGATAGCCGGATCGTCGTAGGGCGGCACCAGGACCATGCCGTTTTCCACGTAAGAACGGACGACGGCAGTGCGATCGTCGCGGACCCGGTCGAAGGTGATCACTTCGGCGCCCATCTTCCTGACATTGCCGACCTTCATCGCCGGCGCGTCGGTAGGCATGGCGATTACGGCCTTGACGCCGAACATCGCCGCCGCGGCGGCGACGCCTTGCGCGTGATTACCCGACGAGAAGGCGACGACGCCGCGGGCGCGTTCTTCCGCCGAGAGCGAGGAGAGCTTGTTGTATGCACCGCGGAACTTGAACGAGCCGGTGCGCTGCAACGTCTCGGGCTTGAACAGGATCCTGGCGCCGAAGCGCTTGTTCAACTCCGGCGATTCGATCAGCGGCGTTTCGACGATCAGTCCGGACAATCGCGCTGCTGCGCTGTGAATATCGGCGATGCCGGGAGGGGTGGTCATGGCTAGGGTCCTGCAAGAGATGAGACCGCCTATGCTGCATGGAAAGGGAGGCGGCGCACCAATGAAAAAATGTGACCGTTACAATTCGTCCTTGGAGGCAGGAGAGTGGGGCGTGACTGTCCCCACCGCCTCCTCGGCCCTCTGCCATGCATTCGTCGCTTCAGTCGACAAATCGTTGTCGATTGACCGGCATAGCCTGCCGCTCCTCACCCCAACAGCGTCTTTTGCCGTTTGGGGCCGCCCATCTTGCGCCAGGTGTTGAAGCGGTGGGTGGCGGCGGCGAAGGAGATCTTCATCTGTTGGGCGACCGAATAGCGCGACTTGCCCTCGTCGAACAGCCGATAGCAGCACTCGACGCCCTCCTCGGTCAACTTGCCGTCGGGAGCCTTGTTGTGCGGATTGGCGGGATCAAATTTTTCGACCTGCTGCTCGACTAGGCCTTTCAGGCGCTGCAGATCCGCCACAATATTAGCGATAAGGTCGAGAACCGGTTTGGGATCAAACAGCTGCTGTTTTTCCGGCATCTGCGGCGTTCCTTTTTCTTGGTTGAGATTCGGTTATATAAGTGAACGTTTGCCGATAGCAACGGCGATGTGTTCGGAATTTTGAAGCCTGTACCTTTTGAGCATGAGTGGAGCGCACACGATTGACCGGCGACGTGCGAGGTCATAGTTTAGAACTATTCTAAACTAGGGTGAATTTCTCATGCTTTCCCGCGTTTTCGGCTTCGGCCGCCGTCCCTTTGAATCGCTCTCGGAACAGGAGATCCTGGCGCTCGCCATCTCCTCCGAGGAGGATGACGGGCGCATCTATCGCGCCTATGCCGACGGGCTGGCGGAGAGCTTTCCGCAATCGGCCAAGGTGTTCGAGGAGATGGCGGAGGAGGAGGACGGCCATCGCGATTCGCTGATCGAGCTTTACCGCAAGCGTTTCGGCGAGCGCATACCGCTGATCCGGCGCGAACATGTGAAGGGCTATTACGAACGCAAGCCGGACTGGCTGGTGAGGCCGCTCGGCATCGATCATGTGCGCAGCCAAGCCGAGGCCATGGAGCGGCAGGCCTACCTGTTCTATATCGAGGCGGCCAAACGCACAGGCGATGCGTCGACGCGAAAGCTGCTCGACGACCTGGCGATCGCAGAACAGGGCCACGAGACACTGGCGCAGCGGCTGGAGCAAAAGCATGTGCCGGGCGCGGTCAAGGACGAAGAAACAGCAGCCGAGCAGCGCCAGTTCATCCTGACCTATGTCCAACCGGGGCTGGCCGGGCTGATGGATGGCTCCGTGTCGACGCTGGCGCCGATCTTTGCCGCCGCCTTTGCCACGCATGATACGTTCCAGACCTTTCTGGTCGGGCTTGCCGCCTCGATCGGCGCTGGCATCTCGATGGGTTTCACCGAGGTGGCTTCCGACGACGGCAAATTATCGGGCCGCGGCTCGCCGGCAAAACGCGGGCTGACCGTCGGCGTCATGACGACGCTGGGCGGGCTCGGCCATGCGCTGCCCTATCTAATCCCGCTTTTTTGGACGGCGACCATTGTCGCCGCCGTGGTGGTTTTTTTCGAGCTGTGGGCGATCGCCTTCGTGCAGAACCGCTACATGCAGACGCCATTCTGGCGCGCCGCCTTCCAGGTGGTGCTGGGTGGCGCGCTGGTGTTTGCGGCAGGGGTGCTGATCGGGAATGCCTAACAGTCCTTAACCATTTACCGCCTGGCTGTCCTGAGGCGCCTCGGCGCGTTCGGTCAGGCCGTAATCGCGCACGACATGGGCGATGCGTAAACGATAGTCCGCAAAGATACCGCCGCGCCCGGCCTTCTGCGCCTGCCGATGTTCCTGCGTGTTGCGCCAGGCCTTCACCGCGTCCTCGTCGCGCCAGAAGGACAGCGACAGGATGTGGTTCGGATCGGCAAGGCTCTGGAAGCGCTCGATCGACAGGAAACCGTCGATGCCGTCGAGCAGTGGGCGCAGGTCGGCGGCGATGCCGAGATAGGCATCGCGCTTGCCCGCCGCCGGCTCGACCTCGAAGATGACGGCGATCATGGCTTCACCAAAGGAGCATGCGGCCCGGAGGCCAGCTTGAGGAAGATGCGGTCCTCCTTCAGGATGAATTTTTTCCGCCGGGCGAACTCGTAATTCGCCTTGCCGGCGGGATCGGCGGCGAGCCGGGCGCGGTAGGCTTCGTAGGCCGCAAGACTGTCGATGTTGTAGGCGGCATAAGCCGTGGTGGCCGAGCCTTCGTGCGGCGCGAAATAGCCGATCAGATCGGCGCCGCAGCGCGGGATCGCCTGCCCCCAATTGCGTGCATATTCCTCGAACGCCGCCTTGCCGAACGGATCGATCTCGTAGTGGATGAAGCAGGTGATGGTCATTTTCGCCTCCTTAGCGGTGGATGTTTTCTGGCGGTCACAGTTCGAGCCGGGTCGAAACGTTCCGAAGATCGATATGCTAGGCAAATTCGCTGGCCGGTCAGGTTTGCCAGAAGGATTTCGCGCACTCGCGGCGGACGTCTTCGGGTGTCAGGCCAAGGTCACGCAGCAGATGATCGTCGATCTCGGCGAGGTCGAGACGCTGCAAATGACGGTCGGACCACCGCTTCAGGAGCCGCAGCCGCAAGCGGCGCAAGACAATGAACGGGAACGGCCGGCGAGCAGGCGCGGCGCTGAGAATGGTCCTTGCAGGCATCGTTGTCTCCTTGATTTGCATCGAGACTAATGCTTTATCTGACGAGGATGCTTCGATGAGGAACGAACTATGCGCGAAGGACCTGACATAGCCCGCATTGCCAGCCTGGTGGGCGATCCGGCGCGGGCAAACATGCTGTCCGCACTGATGGGCGGCACGGCACTGACGGCGAGCGAACTGGCACTCGAAGCCGGGGTGTCGCTTCCGACAGCGAGCTCGCATCTGTCGAAGCTGATGGAAGGCGGGCTGCTGACACTGGCGAGCCAGGGGCGGCACCGCTATTACGGCCTCGCAGGCCCGCAGGTGGCGGGAATGATCGAAGCCATCACCGGCGTTGCCGCTGCGGTCGGACCGCAGAGGGTGCGACCCGGCCCTCGCGACGCGGCCATGCGCGTGGCGCGGGTCTGCTACGATCACCTCGCCGGCGAGCAGGCGGTGGCGATGCTGGACCGTCTTGTGGCTCGACAAGTGCTCCTGCGCGACGACGAGGTGATCCAGCTTGGGCCGTCGGCCGCCTCGCATTTCGCCGCGATCGGGATCGACATCCATACCAAAGCGCGGCGACCGGTGTGCCGCGTCTGCCTCGACTGGAGCGTGCGGCGTTCGCATCTTGCCGGCGCGCTGGGCGCCGCCATTCTCGACAAGGTCCTCGCCGAGAAATGGGCACGGCGCGAGAAGGACAGTCGTGCCGTGATCTTTTCACCGGTAGGCAAGCAAGCCTTCGAGAAGACGTTTCTCGCCTGACGGCGTGCTTCGATGCGCTAGAACGGTTCGTCGTTTCACGGAAACGCCGAACCGCTGTATCTTTTTGTTTTGAAGCATGTCGTTGTCGCAAACCGCTGCACATTTTTGCGCGACATGCATTAGCCGCGCTTGAGCGGCTTGGCCTGCTTGAAAAAATCCGCCCAGGGATCGGCTTGCCCGAGCCGCTTCAGCGTCGTCTTGTCGCCGATCGGAAAGGCGTTCGGCGGCAATCCGGCCTCGATTTCCGCCCAGGTCACTGGCATCGATATCGTGGCGCCTTTTTTGGCGCGCGACGAATAAGGCGCAACCGTGGTGGCGCCGCGGCCGTTGCGCAGATAATCGACGAAAATCTTGCCGGTGCGCGCCCTCTTCGACAGCGTCGCCGTGTAGCGGTCGGGCGCGGCCTGTTCGAGCGCTCGGGCGAACTCATGGGCGAAGCCTTTGACCTCGTCCCAATCCGCCGACGGCTTCAGCGGCACGACGACATGATAGCCCTTGCCACCTGACGTCTTGACGAAATTCGGCAGGGACAGTTCGTCGAGCCGGCCGCGGATATCGAGCGCCGCCGCGCGCACCGCCTTCACGTCGACGCCCTCGTCCGGATCAAGATCGAAGATGATCTGGTCGGGTTTTTCCAGATCGTTGGTGGTCGAGCCCCAGATGTGGATCTCGACGACGCCCAGTTGCACCAGCGCCGCGACGCCGTCGAAATCGCGGACGAACAGGATTTCCTCGCCGTCCGTCGGATCCTTCATCACAGCTATTTTTTCACTCATGCCCGCTGAGGCATGCTTCTGGAAAAACCGTGGGCCGCCAACGCCGTCCGGCGCCCGCACGAGGCTGAGCGGCCGGTTGATGATGAATTGCTTCATGCGCGGCCAGACCAGTGCGTAATGGTCGACTAGATCCTGCTTTGACACCTCCTCCTGCGGCCACAGAAGCTTGTCCGGGCGAGACAGCGTAACCGACGTTTTCGCCGTCCCGGCGGGTTTGGCGGGCTTTGCCTTGGGCTGCTCTGCCGGAGCTGAGCGTGCTTTCGGTTTCTCCTGCACGACTTCCTCCGCCGGCTTGTCCTCGCGCAATCCCTGGAACGACGCGTGGCGTATTATACGGTCCGACGTCCAACTGCGAAACTCCACTTCGCCGACAAGTTCGGGCTTGACCCAGACCAGCCCCTTGCCCCTTGGCACCGCCCTGTCGAAGGGCGAGGACGTCGTCTTTAGCGCATCAAGCCTCTTCTTCAACTCGTTGGTGCTTTTGGCCGTGAAGCCGGTGCCGACGCGGCCGGCATAGCGCAGCTTGCCGCCCTCGTGATAGCCGACCAGCAGCGAGCGCAGGCCGCGCCCGGTCTTGTCCGACGGCATATAGCCGCCGATGACGAATTCCTGGCGCGCCGTGCATTTCGACTTCACCCACGAGGGAACACGACCGCTGCGGTAGGGCGCATCGGCACGCTTGGAGACGACGCCTTCGAGCCCCAGCCGGCAAGCATGCTCCAGCATGATCTTGCCGGGCTCGGCAAAGTGGTCGCTGAAGCGCACAGCCTGATCCTCGGCCTGTCCGGCGAGCAAAGTGCGCAGCCTTTCCTTGCGCTCGACCAGCGGCTCGGAACGGATATCCTCACCGTTGAGACGCAACAGGTCGAAAACGTAGTAGATGAAACGATCCGTGCGGCCCGCCGACAGATCTTGCTGCAGCAGCGAGAATGACGACACGCCATTATCCGCCAGCACGACGATTTCGCCGTCGATGATGGCGTCGGTGCATTTCAGGCCGCCAAGTGCGGCGACAATCGCGCCACCGAATTTGTCGGTCCAGTCGAGGCCGGTGCGCGTCAAAAGCCGCACCTCGGTACCGGCAAGCTGCGCCTGCATGCGATAGCCGTCGAACTTCACCTCATGCAGCCAGTCCTTGCCGGGCGGCGCGTCCCGCTCCAGCGTTGCGAGCGCCGGTTCGATGAATTCGAGCCGCCTTGCCGCGACTGCCTTCTTGCCGGTAGCCGGCCTGTCGGACTGCCAGACGCTTGGCTTCTTGCCGTCGGCGGTCTTGCCTTGGCCGACCTCCTCGATGGTCAGGCCGGATTTCACCGATTGCGGCGCCTCCTGCAAAATGTCCTCGCCCGGACGCGCGGCGGCATCGTCGGATTTGATCAGCAACCAGTTGTCACGCTTTTCGCCCGGACGCGGCTTCAGCCGCACCAGATGCCATGCGCCATGCAATTTGTGGCCATGCAGTTCGAAACTGATATGGCCTTTCTTCATCGCCTTTGCCGGGTCGCCATCGGGGACCCAAGTTCCCTCATCCCAGACAATGACCGAGCCGCCGCCATATTGGTCCTTCGGGATGGTGCCTTCAAACGGCGCATAGTCGATCGGGTGGTTCTCGACATGCACGGCGAGCCGCTTTTCGTGCGGGTCGAGGCTCGGGCCTCGCGTCACCGCCCAGCTCCACAGCACGCCGCCGTGCTCGAGACGAAGGTCGTAGTGAAGCCTGGTGGCGGCATGCTTGTGGATGACGAAGATGCCACCCGGCACGGCTTTCTTGCCGCGCGAAACCTTGCCGGCTGGTTCGGCCGTCTTCTTGAAATTGCGCTTGGCGTGATACTGCTCGAGGCCGGCCATGGGCGGATCCTAAGCAGATTTGCGCCGGGCGGCTTTGGACTTGGCGCCTTTTGCCGGGCGTCCGGTCTTTGCCGGCGCACCGGCTTCCGACGAAAGGCTCTTCTTCAGCGCATCGAAGAGGTTGACGACGTTGGAGGGCCGTGGTTCCGCCTTGGTCTTCGGTGCCTTCTTGCCGGCCTTCTTGGCGCGGACCAGCTCCATCAGGGCGCTTTCGTATTTGTCCTCGAATTCGGAAGGATCGAACTTCGCCTGTTTCTCATCGACGATGTGTTCGGCCAGCCTGATCATCTCGGCGTCGGTCTTCACCGGCTTGATGTCGCCGAACACCATCTCGGGCCTGCGAACCGTATCGCCATAGCGCAGGGTCGTCAGCAGCAGACCCTTGCCCAACGGCTCGATGACCACCGGACGTTCGCGGCGATAGAGCACAATGCGGGCTAGCCCCGCCGTCTTCTTGGCGGCCATGGCGTCGCGGATGACGGCGAAGGCCTCTTCCGAGACCTCGTCCGCAGGCGTCACATAATAGGGCGCATCGAGATAGATCTGCTGGATCGAGGATTTTTCGATGAAACCATCGAGGCTCATCGTATGCGAGGATTCGATCTGCACGGCTTCGATCTCCTCCTCCTCGATTTGGACGAAGTCGCCGTCGCCGATCTCGTAGCCCTTGATCTCGTCGCCTTCATCGAGCGGCTTGCCGCTTGCCGAATCGACATAGACGCGCTTGACGGTATTGCCGGTCTTGCGGTTGAGCACGCGGAACGAGACTTTCTCGGCCTGGGTGACGACATTGGTCAGTTCGACGGCGCAAGTGACCAGCGAAAGCTTGAGATACCCTCTCCAGGCGGGTCGCGGCGCCATGACAAACTCCCTGCGCGACAATGTTCAACCGATAACGGCGTTTCAACCGAGAACGGCCAAAGTCCGTTCCGGTTCCGGCGGCGCAAAAGGCAAGTCCGAGCTTTCAACCCAGCCTTGCCTTGTTCTCGCTCGCTGCCCTACTCGGCGGCTTGCAGGTTGACCTTGCTTTCCGCTATTTCGGTAAGCTTGCGGTCGGTTGCCTGCTCCTCCTTGAGGTTGTTGGCCAACACATTGGCGCAGTCGCTGCGGCCCAGTTGCTTGGCCCAAGCAATCAGGGTGCCGTAACGGGTCATCTCATAATGCTCGACCGCCTGGGCGGAGGCGATCAGCGCAGCGTCGAGGACCTCCTTGTCGGCGATGTCGCCGCTGACGTCGTCGGCTTCTTCGAGAATGCCGTCGATGGCCGGGCAGTCGACCTGCTTGGCCTTCACGCCGTGCAGTTCGAACACCTGCTCGACACGCTGGATATGACCCTTGGTCTGAGCGAGATGTTTCTCAAAGCCGGCTTTCAGCTGCGCATCACTCGCCTTGTCGATCATCTTCGGCAGCGATTTCTCGATCTGTTTTTCAGCGTAATAGATGTCGCGCAGCGTGTGCACGAAGAGGTCGTCGAGGGTTTTGATATCCTTCGAAAAGAAACCCATGGCCTTTGCCTTTCCATTGCTCTTGCAGTTTCGGATTTTTTTGGCTGCGGCCCACCCGAGCACCACAGCCTGCGGCGCCGGTTCGTCCCGGCACTGGGAATCAACGTGCGGCTGACGGGCCGGTTCCTGGTTTTCCGGCCGCGTGCACGGAAATTTCGCGGTCCGGCAAAACCTGAAACAAAACCGCGCCTCTGCGACATTCAGGCGAAACATATGTGATGCAAAAGTCACACTGGACGAAATGCCGCCGGACTGCATGGAAACACCGCGAATCAGCCGCATTCCAGCCATGAACAAAGGCATTTTCGACCAGAGATTAACATCGCGTTCACCGACTATTCACGCCTGGACGCTATGATCCCCGCAATTCGGAAGGGACATCCGAAACGGGACAGGGACCGAGTAAAATGAGCTTCTGGAATCAAATCGCCGGCTATGCCGCCGCCATCCGCGAATTCGTCGCGCCGACCTATCGGCCTGAGCGCTATTATATGCGCGGCCCAGGCCCCGCCTGCGCGCGCCGTGGCAACACGCTTGGGATCAGCGTGCGCTGATGATGAGCATGGAGAGCCGTCACGACAGCCGAATCTGCCGGCCCGACGCCGACAATCGGTCAACGACCTATCGCGCCGAGCGGCCTGCGCTGACCGACAGACGGCGTGCGACAACGCCAAGCCTCTAGCATTCCGGGCTTTGATCCAGCCGCCGGCAGGCCTAGTGTCGCCTGACACCAGCTGCCGGGCGTCACGTGATCGTCAAGCCGAACCATTCTCCTGAGCCGCCAGAATTCGAATCAAGTCGCCCGTTGATCGTGTTCGACGGTATTTGCGTGTTGTGCTCGGGCTTTGTGCGCATGGTGGTGAAGCTCGACCGCAAGGGCCGCTTCCATTTCGTAACGGCGCAGTCGCCCTTCGGCGAGATGCTGTTCAAGAAATACGGGCTGCGGACGGATCGCTACGAGACCAATCTCGTCATCGTCGATGGCGCGGCTTTCACCCGCCTGGACAGTTTCGTTGCCGTCATGGCCGAACTCGGCTGGCCGTGGCGGGCGGCGCGGATCCTGCTGCTGTTGCCGCGCCCGCTTCGCGACTGGCTCTACGACCGTATCGCAAAGAACCGCTACGCCCTGTTCGGCAAGAAGGACAATTGCGAAATCCCTTCCGCCGAGGTGAGGGCAAGATTGATCGGTTAGGTTCGTTGCCGTGGCCGGGAGCGGGCGGGGCATTTTGGGGGAACTGCGGATGAAGGTTCTTGTCGTCGGCGGCTACGGCACCTTTGGCGGTCGCACCGTCGAGCTTTTGGAGGGCGAGCCGCATCTGATCCTCTTTGTCGCCGGGCGCTCGCTCGCCAAGGCTGACGCGTATTGCAAGAAGCGCGCCCCGACAGCAGCCCAGCTGGTGCCGGCACTGTTCGACCGTGACGGCGATCTCGCCGCGCAACTCGCTGCATTTGAGCCTGATATTGTAGTCGACGCGAGCGGTCCGTTCCAGGCCTATGGCGAGGGACGCTATCGCCTGATCGAGGCCTGCATCGCCCGGCGCATCAACTATCTCGATCTAGCCGACGGCTCGGATTTCGTCGCCGGTGTCTCTGCGTTCGACGAGGCGGCGCGAAACGCCGGCGTCTTCGTGCTGTCCGGCGTCTCGAGCTTTCCGGTGCTGACGGCGGCGGTGGTGCGTCGCCTGTCTTCGGACCTGACGCGGGTCGACGGCATTCGCGGCGGCATCGCGCCTTCGCCCTTTGCCGGCGTCGGCGGGAACGTCATCCGGGCTATCGGCCGGTGCGGCTTGTTCGCAATGGCCGTCCCGAACAAGGCCGTCCGTTTACCGGGCAGCTGCGCTACACTATCGCGCCGCCGGGCCGGCTGCCGCTTCGAAACACGCTGTTTTCTCTGGTCGACGTTCCGGACCTGCGCGCCTTGGCCGCGCTTTGGCCGGAGGCGAGGACCATCTGGATGGGCGCCGGGCCGGTTCCCGAAATGCTGCACCGCGCCCTGATCGGCCTCGCCTGGCTGGTGCGCACCGGATTGATCGGTTCGCTTTCGCCGCTGGCGCTGCTGATGCATCAGGCAACGAACCGGCTGCGCTGGGGCGAGCATCGCGGCGGCATGTTCGTCGAGGTGGAGGGATCGGGCCGGGCGGGCGCCATCGTCAAGCGCTCGTGGCATCTCTTGGCCGAGGGCAATGACGGGCCGCTGATCCCGTCGATGGCGGTCGAAGCACTGGCCCGCAAAGCGCTGGCCGGACATCAGCCCGCGCCGGGCGCACGGGCGGGGGTGCGCGATTTGGAGCTCCGGGATTATGAAGCCCTGTTCGCCGGGCGGACAATCTACACCGGCTTCAGGAACGGGGCGGCGGACGAGGACAAGCCGCTTTATGCCGAGCTGCTCGGTGCCGCCTGGCAAGGCCTTCCCGAGGCAATTAGGTCAATGCATGACCGTACGATCACGGCCGCAGGCCGCGCGCGCGTCGAACGCGGGCGCAATGTTCTTGGCCGGCTAATGGCCTGGACGGTCGGCTTCCCCGGGGCAAGCGAGGACATCCCGGTTCATGTCCGCTTCGACACCGACAAGGACGGCGAGACCTGGACCCGGACATTCGGCAAGCACAGTTTTTCGAGCCTACAGTCCGCAGGCCGGGGTCGATCGCAGCGCTTGCTGTGCGAACGCTTCGGCCCGCTGACCTTCGCGATGGCGCTGGTTGCCGATGACGGCCGGCTGGCGCTGGTCTTGCGCCGCTGGAGTTTTTTTGGCCTGCCGCTTCCGATGTGGCTCGGTCCACGCTCGACTTCCTACGAATCGTGAAGGATGGCCGCTTCCGCTTCCATGTCGAGATCTCGCATCCGCTTGCCGGCATGATCGCCCGCTACCGCGGCTGGCTGGAGCCCTCCGGCCCGCACGGCTCCAGCGAGATCGTGCCGCCTGCCAGCTTGGCCAGTTCGCGACAGTCCTGCGCCGTGCACAGCGTCCAGCCCTGACCCGTGGCGCCCGAGGCGGCGAGCGCGAGGCGCCGCTGTGGCCCGACCTTGGGCGCATAGACCCACCAGCCGTTTCTCAGCACCGAGCCTTGCGGCGGCTCCATCCCGGCGCCCGATCCCTTGATGCGGGCCTCGACCAGCTGCAGGCCGGACGGCAGCACCTTCCAGTCTTCCTGCCACTGGGTCTTCTCCACCGAATGCACCCAGGAGAGCGTGAAGGCAGCGACCGCGAGCGTCACCGTCTTGCCGGCCGCGACGATGCAGAGGCTCATGCTGAATTAGCCAGCGAAGCCTGCCGCGCGCGCCAGCAGTGCCAGCCGATCCAGGCTAGGGACAGCGCCCAGCCCGCCTCGTCGGTGAGCGGCAGCGCCGCAACCAGCAGCACGCCGGCGGCGAAGGCGACGAGGCGTTCCCACCAGGCCATGCGCCGGTCGAGAAATCCGACCGCCGCGGCGCCCCACAGGACGATACCCATGCAGGCTTTGATGACGATATAGGCGACCTCGACGGGATAGCCGAACTGGGCGGCGATCGGGCCGGGGTCCTGCAGCATCAGCGCCGGGGTATAGACCGCCATGAACGGCACAACGAAGCCAGCAATGGCAAGCTTGGTGGCCTGGATGCCGATCTTGAGGCCGCTTTCCTTGGCCATGGGTGCGGCGGCGAAGGCGGCCAGCGCCACAGGCGGGGTGAGATCGGCCATGATGCCGAAATAGAAGACGAACATATGGCTGACCACCAACGGCACGCCGAGCGACAGCAGCGCTGGCCCGGCCAGCGACGAAGTGATGATGTAGTTGGGAATGGTCGGTATGCCCATGCCGAGCACCAGGCAGGTGAGCATGGTCAAAAGCAGCGACAGGAACAGATTGTTCTCGCCGATCGAGATGATCCAGCCGATGAAGGTCGAGGCGATGCCGGTAAGCGTCAACGTGCCGATGACGATGCCGACAATGGCGCAGGCAATGCCGACCGGCAGCGCGTTCTTTGCTCCTTCGGCAAGGGAATCCACGCATATGCGCAGCGTCTCGCGCCCGCCCTTGAAGGTGAGGCAGGCGGCGACCAGCACGGCGATGACTAGGCTGAGGATGTTGACGCCGAATTTCATGAAGGAAGCCGCGGCAAGCCCGAGCGCCAGCCAGAAGACGATGCGGAAGGCGAGCGGCCCGATCGATGCTGCCAGCGGCGTGCCGAGGATAAGCACAATGGTCAACGCCAGGCCCATGGTGCCGGCGAACACCGGTGTGTAGCCGGCAAACAGCAGGTAGATCAGTGCTGCGAGAGGCAGTACCAGCGGCCAATGTTGTCTCACCGCATCCCACGGATTGGGCAGGTCAGCCTTGGCCATGCCGTGCAGGCCGGCCTTGCCGGCTTCCAGGTGCACCTGCCAGAAACAGGCGCCGAAATAGAGCAGCGCCGGAATGATCGCCGCCTTGACCACCGCGGCATAGGGGATGTTCAGGGTCTCGGCCATGATAAAGGCAACCGCTCCCATCACCGGCGGCATGATCTGGCCGCCCATCGACGAGGTCGCCTCGACGGCGCCGGCGAAGGCCGAGCGGAAACCGAAGCGCTTCATCAGCGGGATGGTGAACTGGCCGCTGGCCACCACATTGGCGACGCCGGAGCCGGAAATGGTGCCCATCAGCGCCGAGGACAGCACGCAGACTTGCGCCGGGCCGCCGCGCCATGAGCCGACCAGGCCAAGCGCAAAATCGTTGAACAGCGCGATCATGCCGGCGCGCTCAAGAAAGGCGGCGAAAACGACGAAGATGAAGATGTAGGCGGCCGAGACATAGATCGGCGTGCCGTAGATGCCTTCGGTGCCATAGGCGAAGGTGTCGACGAGCTGGGCGAAATCATAACCGCGATGGATGAACGGCGGCGGCAGATGATTGCCGGCAAATGCGTAGGCGAGAAAGATAAAGGCAATGACGGCAAGCGGCAGCCCCATTAACCGCCGCGCCGCCTCGAAGACCAGCACGACCAGCACCGCGCCGACGATCAGGTCAGGCGTGGTGAGAAAGCCGGAGCGGCGGATGAGGTCGGCATAGAACACCCAATTGTACAGACCGGTGGCGAAACCAAGCAGGCCGAGCGTCCAGAACACTGCTTTCGCCGGGACGCTTTTGGCGCGCAGATTGGCGATTAGGGCAAAGCCGAGCAGCAGCAGGAAGCCGACATGCATGGCGCGTATGACCTGGCTCGGCAGGCTGCCATAGGCGGCGATGTAGATTTGGAAGATGGAGAAGGCGATGGCGATAAAAAAAGCCGCCTTGCCGGCGATGCCTTCGCCGAAGCCAGGCGGCAATCCTTCGACAGGAGCTTCCGCTGTGGGGGAAAGAACGGTCGGGATTACGGTCATTAGCGGGGTTCCTGGCGGGGCGGTCCCCTCCTCGAGGGGAGGGTGCCGAGCGAAGCGAGGCGGGTGGGGTCGGTGCGGCAGTGCGCGGCCTCAACCGACCCTACCCGTCCATTCGCCTTCGGCAGCTGTTCACCTTCTCCTCAAGGGGGAGGGATGGCTCCTTACTTCACCAATCCCTTTTCCTTGTAATACCTCTCGGCGCCTGGATGCAGCGGCACCGGCATGCCGTCGAGCGCCTTGGCCGGGTCGATCGCCTTGGCGGCGGCGTGGGCAGCGGTGAGCTGGTCGAGATGCTCGAACAGCAGTTTCGTCATCTGGTAGGCGGTCTCGTCGGAGACATCGGCGCTGGTGATCAGGAAATTGCCGACGGCGGCGGTCGCAACATCCTCGGTCTGGCCCTCGTAGGTGCCCTTGGGGATGACCACGGAAAGATAGGGCGAGCCGATCTTGGCGACGTCCTCCGCCGGCACGGCAACGATGTTTACCGGCACTGAGGTGGCGAGGTCACGGATCGACGCGACCCCAAGGCCAGCCGACTGCAGCGTGGCGTCGAGCTGGCGGTTCTTGATCAGCTCCACCGATTCGGCGAAGGGCAGATATTCGATCCGCCCGAGGTCTTCGTATTTCAGCCCGGCAGCGGCAAATATCGTGCGGGCGTTGAGCTCGGTGCCTGAGGCCGGCGCGCCGACCGAAAGGCTCTTGCCCTTGAGATCGGCGAGCGTCTTGATGCCGGATTCCTTGCTGGCGACGATCTGGATGTAATTGGGATAGATGGCGGCAATGCCGCGCAGCTTGTCGAGCTTGCCTGGGAAGCCTGCTTCGGTGTTGCCTTCGGCGGCCAGCTTGACGGAATCGCCGAGCGCAAAGGCGATCTCGCCCTTGCCCTGCTGCAGCAGGTTGAGGTTTTCGACCGACGCTTTCGTCGCCTGCACCTGGGTGCGCGCGCCTTCGATGCCCTTGCCGTAGATTTCCGACAGCGCGACGCCGAGCGGATAGTAGACGCCGGACGTGCCGCCAGTCAGCACGTTGATGAATTCCTGCGCCTTGACCGATACCGCGCCAAGGCCAAGCGACAGCGCCAGCACACCGGCCGCAATAAATTTCGTCCTGAAATTGAGCATGCGATTTCCTCCCTGAAAATTCGTCGCCGTGCCCTCCTCGGCGGCATGAAGCGAAGCGAGTGTAGACAGCGGGCGGGAAATGCCAACCTGCAATAGCAGCAAATTAGACGAACGGCTAAGCAGTGCCGCAACACGTTGGCGCTTGCGCGAGGTCGCATCGCGGCAGAAAGATTTTTCCAGCGCTTGTCGAAATCCGGCAGGGCCGGGCGACATACGTCCGGCTCGCAACGATGCGGCCTTCGAGAAACGGGAGAAGACCATGCGATACATGCTTTTGATCTATGGAAACGAAGCGGGGATGGCAGCCGCGCCAGCAGATGCGGTGACACAGATGTCGAGCGCGTACGTCGCCTACACCGAAGCGCTGAAGAAATCCGGCGCCTGGCTTGGCGGTGACCGGTTGAAGCCGACGCAATCCGCTACTTCGGTACGGATGGCCAATGGCAAGACCAACGTGCTCGACGGCCCCTATGCTGACACCAAGGAGCAGCTTGCCGGCTTCTATATGATCGAAGCGGAGGACGTCGACGCCGCCATTGCCTGGGCGGCGCGCTGCCCGGGCGCCAGCACCGGCACGGTAGAGGTGCGGCCGATCTGGGAAATGACGGAGTACTTATCTGAGAAATGACCATGTGATAGACGGTCGCCCGGAGATGGCGCGGGCGGCGGCGGAAGCGGCCGCCCGGCAAAGCTACGGCAAACTGGTCGCCTATCTCGCCGCGCGCACGCGCGACGTGGCCGGTGCCGAGGACGCCTTGGCCGATGCCTTTGCAGCGGCGCTCGAGCGTTGGCCACAGGCGGGCGTGCCCGACAAGCCGGAAGCCTGGCTGCTGGCGGTGGCGCGCAGGCGCCGCGTCGACGCAATCCGGCGGCGCCTGACCAGCGAGGCGGGCCGCGACCACCTCAGGCTGATCGCCGAGGAGATGGAGGCACGCATAGCCGACGAAGACCTGCCGGACGAGCGGCTCAGGCTGATGTTTGCCTGCGCCCATCCGGCTATCGAGGCCGGCGTACGAGCGCCGCTGATCCTGCAGACCGTCCTTGGCTTCGACGCAGCGACCATCGCCTCGGCTTTTCTTGTCTCGCCAGCCACGATGAGCCAGCGCCTGGTGCGCGCCAAGACCCGCATCCGCGAGACCGGCATTCCGTTCCGCGTCCCGGAGAGGGCCGAACTCGGCGAGCGGCTGGGCACCGTTCTGGAAGCGATCTACGCGGCGTTTGCCGAAGGCTGGTCCGACCCGGCCGGCACCGAAACGCTGCGCCGTAATCTCGCGACCGAAGGCATCTGGCTCGGCCGTCTGATCGCCTCGCTGATGCCGGATGAGCCGGAAGCACTCGGCCTGCTGGCGCTGATGCTGTTCGCCGAGGCGCGGCGTGCAGCCCGGCGCAATGCGGCGGGTGACTATGTGCCGCTGGCCGAGCAGGATCTTGCATTGTGGGACGACACCCTGATCGATGAAGCGGAGGCGCTGCTCGGGCGCGCGGCCGCCGAGGGTGTTGTCGGCCGCTACCAGCTCGAGGCCGCCGTGCAATCCGCCCATACGACACGGCGGCTGACCGGTTGCACCGACTGGGTCGCGATCAAGGAGCTCTACGACGCGCTGTCGGTGATTGCCGGCTCGCCGGTGGTGTCGATCAACCGTGCGGTGGCGATTGCCGAGGCCGAAGGTGCTTCAGCAGGATTGGGCGCGCTTGATCAACTCAGCTGCGACAAGCGGCTGTATGACTATCAACCTTACTGGGCCGCCCGCGCGGGCCTGCTGGCCAGACTCGGCAAAGTTCCGCAAGCGAGCGAGGCCTATGACCGGGCTATCGGCCTCGAACGCGATCCGGCCGTGCGCCGGTTCCTGCAGGAACGACGGGCATGGCTCGGCCACGCGGAAAGACACTGAGACAAGGCGGAGTGCTTAGGCCGGCCACATGTCGTGGGAAGCATTCAGCCTCTTTATCACCCGATGTTCCCGCAAATTGGCCCACAGGCGTTCGATATTCGGCCAAGCGGTTGGAACCTTCGCGACCTCCGGATGCCAGGCCACCAACATGACGAGATAGACGTCGGCCAGCGAGAGCCGGTCGCCGGCCAGCCAGTCATGGCCTGCGAGGGCGGCATCGAGAATGGCGAAGCTGCGATCCATTTCCGAGACCGCCGCCTGTTTGACAGCGTCCACGCCGCGGGGATCGGTCGTGTAGCGATGAGCGTAGAAGAACCGCAGGTCAGCCGAATAGATGACGGAGGACATGAAAAACATCCAGCGCAGGAAGTCGGCACGGTCAGCCGAACTTGCTGCGGGCGCCAGTCCTGCTTCCGGGTGGCGCTCGGCCAGCAGGATGCAGATCGCCGCCGATTCGGTCATCGAGCGTCCGTCCGGCAAGACCAGGACCGGTACCTGGTTCAAGGGGCTGATATCTAAAAAGGCCTGGTTGGGTCGGCCTTTTGGAACATCGATCTGGTCGAAAGGCACACCCGCCAAAGCGAGCGCCGCCTCGATGACAAAGCCGCCGGTATTGGCACGCGTATAGAGCTTGTACATGAACTCCTCCACCTGCCGGGCAGCGACGATTTGATACGGAAGGGACCCGCCGCTCCAGCGAACGATGTCGCTACAGGTATTTTCAGCGGCCCGCCGGAGGGCAGCGCGAAGGGATCGCTACTCGTGTCCAGACCCTAAGTCCCCAACCCCTCGAACAGGATCGTCGAGAGATAGCGCTCGGCGAAGGAGGGGATGACGACGACGAGGTTCTTGCCCTTGTTCTCGGGCCGCGAGCCGACGACGATCGCTGCTTGCAGGGCGGCACCCGACGAGATGCCGACCGGCACACCTTCGAGCCGAGCGACGAGCCGTGCATTGGCAACCGAATCCTCGTTCGAGACCTTGACGATCTCGTCGTAGATCGTCGTATCGAGGATTTTTGGCGCGAAGCCGGCGCCAATGCCCTGGATCTTGTGCGGGCCTGGCTGACCGCCCGACAGCACCGGCGAGGCTTCCGGTTCGACCGCGACGACATGCACCGAGGGCTTGCGCTTCTTCAGCACCTGGCCGACGCCGGTGATGGTGCCGCCGGTTCCGATGCCGGCAACGAAGATATCGACTTCCCCATGGGTGTCGTTCCAGATTTCCTCGGCCGTGGTGCGGCGATGGATTTCCGGATTGGCCGGGTTTTCGAATTGCTGCGGAATGACAGCGTCGGGCAGCGTTGCCGCCAGCTCGTCCGCCTTGGCGATGGCGCCCTTCATGCCTTTCGGCCCTTCGGTCAGCACCAGTTCGGCACCGAGCAGAGCCAGCATCTTGCGGCGTTCGACGGACATGGTTTCCGGCATGGTCAGGATCAGCTTGTAGCCCTTGGCAGCGGCGGCAAAGGCGAGTGCGATGCCGGTATTGCCCGAGGTCGGCTCGATGAGGGTGGTCTTGCCGGGCGTAATCCTGCCCGAAGCCTCCAATGCCTCGATCATCGACACGCCGATGCGGTCCTTGACCGAGGCGATCGGGTTGAAGAATTCGAGCTTGGCCAGCAGATTGGCGACGATACCCTTCTCCCTGGCGAATTTATCAAGCCGCACCAGCGGCGTGTCGCCGATCGTCTCGGTGATCGAATTGTAGATGCGGCCGCGGCCGGGCACGTGTGTGGGGGTGGCGGGCTTGTTCATTGATTTCCTCCCAGAGGTAAAGCGGCAAGAGTCGCGCGGGCATAGGATAGAGCCATCCACCGCGCAAGATAGGCTGTCGATCGAAAAATATCCGAGTGAAGTTCGTGCTGAGTACCCCCGCCTTTGCAAGGCGTGGCAATCCTTGGGCGGATTGGCGAAAGAGATCTATTGGCGGGCGGCAATTGCCGCCGCCGCGCCGACCATAAAGCCGGCGGCGGTGCGGTTGAGTGCCCTCAGCGCCCGCGGCGACTTCAGGAACCAGCGCGCCTTGGCCGCCAGCGCCAGATAGGGCACCAGCACGACGAGCAGGACGACGATGGTGAGCGCGACGAGGATGCCGTAATCGGCCAGCGTGATCGTCTTCAGATCGACGATGGTCGGGGTGATGGCAAGATAGAAGATCATCGTCTTCGGATTGCCGAGCGTGACGGCAAGGCCGGCTACAAAGCTGGATGCCAAGCCGCCCTTGCCTTTCTTCGCCTCCACCGTTTCGGGCGTGATGCCGCTCGTCCAGAAACGCCAGCCAAGAAAGGCGAGGTAGGCGACGCCCAGCCATTTGATGGCCAGGAAGACCATGCCGAAAGTCTGTGCGACGAAAGCCAGGCCGAGCACCACGGCAGTGAGATAGGTCAGGTCGCCGAGCATCAGCCCGAACGACATGGCCAGCGACGAGTGGAAGCCGGAACCCAGAGCACGCGCAACAAGCGCGGTGACGCCTGGGCCGGGGATGGCCGCGGCGATGCCGAGGGCAGCACTATAGGCGAGGAACCCGGTGAGTGTCATGATTGGCGCTTGTCGCACAATGTTGAAGTTGGGTGAATTCCCTCGGGCCGGATTCGATTGCGCCAGCGCAGCAGGCGACACCGCCGTTCAGGAGCGGCCGTCTTCGTAGGTAACGCGCCAGATGGTGCCGTTACCGTCCTCTGTGACGATCAGGGAGCCGTCCTTGGCCATCGCGACACCGACCGGGCGGCCCCAGACGGCGTCGTTCGAGATGACGAAGCCGGTCATGAAGTCCTCATATTCGCCTGTCGGCTTGCCATCCCTGAATTTGAGCCTCACCACCTTGTAACCGGTCCTGGCGCCACGGTTCCACGAACCATGCATGGCGACGAAGGCGTCACCCTGATAATCCGCCGGGAAGTTCTTGCCGTCGTAGAAGGCTATATTCATCGGCGCCGAATGCGCCTGCATCAATACATCGGGGACAGTGGCCTTGCCGGCGAGGTCTGGCCGCTCGCCCTGATGGCGCGGATCCTCGTTATTGCCGATGTAGTACCAAGGCCAACCATAGAATCCGCCGTCCTTGACCGCCGTTGCAAATTCGAACGGCACATTGTCGCCGAGTTCGTCGCGCTCATTGACGACGCACCACAATGCGCCGGTGGCGGGCTGCACGGTCATGCCCGTACAGTTGCGCAGGCCAGTGGCGACAGTTCGGGGATTTTTCCCATCCGGGTCAAAGGCGAGCACATCGGCACGGCCGTCCTCGGAGCCCCAGGCCGCCCCGAGCGGCTTTGATTTGGCCCAGGCGTCGAGGCCGCTATCCGGCTCCTTGCCTATATCCTCGGCGACGTTCGAGGCGGAGCCAACCGACAAATAAAGCGTTTTGCCGTCCTGCGAGAAGGCGATGTCGCGGGTCGTGTGACCACCCGACGGGATTTGGGCGACAATGGTTTCTGGTTTGCCGGATGTCTTCAGGTCGCCATCGCGATAGGGGAAGCGGACGATGCTGTCGCTGTTCGCGACATAAACCCATTGCGGTTTGTCTCCTGGCGGATAGAAGGCGATGCCGTAGGGATAATTGAGCCCCTTGGCGAAGATCGCTTTCTCGATGGGCCTGGCGCTGCCCTCGGCGAGACGATAGACGCGTATTTGGTCGGCATGGCTGTTGGCAACAAACAGGTCGCCATTCGGAGCGACGCGCACGACACGTGGATTGACGATGCCGGATGCGATCATTTCAGCCGAAAAGCCCGACGGCAATTCTGGCTTGGCGCTTTCGGGCCGTTCCGCCACGCCGGCGCCGTTCGAAGCGGATTGGGCGGGGTCGGCTGCCGGCATGTCTCGCGGCCCAATCAGGCGTCGGACGCCAGGCCTGTCGGCGTGCCAATCGCCAAACGCGGCTTCGCCTTTGAGCACATTCTGGTCCGCCTGCTGGGCGGCTGCCGGTGTCGCAACAAGGAGGGCAGCGGCCAAGGCCGCAAAGCCGCCAGATCGGATCATCAACGTCCTCCGGGATTCGCCTCGAACAGGGGCAAACGGCATCAGGTATTGATCGTTCCAAGCGGCCGTCCAGCACACGAGGATTTGAAGCCGAACCCGTTCAGTTGCCAGAGGCGTAAAAGTCGTCGTCGAGGCGCTTTTCCAGCGCGACCAGATCGGCCGGCAGCGGTAAACCCATCGCCCGCATCTCTTGCAGCTTCTCGCGCAACTGCTCTTGTACCTCGTGCTGATCCTCTGGCTGGTTGATCATTTCTTCGAGCAGCAGACTGATCTGGGCCTTGAACGATTCCAGCGCCATTCTTTTCTCCTCCTTGCGGCAGGCCCGCGGCGGCTCCTAGCTCAGCATGCGCGAAATCAGCTGCGCCGTATAGTCGACCATCGGTACTATGCGCGCATAATTCAGCCGCGTCGGCCCGATGACGCCGAGCGCACCGACGACACGCGCGTCCTTGTCGCGATAGGGTGCCACCACCAGCGAGGAGCCAGACAGCGAAAACAGCTTGTTTTCCGAACCGATGAATATGCGCACGCCTGGGCCTGCCTCGGCGAGGTCGAGAAGCTGGATCAGCCCATCCTGCGTCTCCAGATCCTCAAACAGATGCCGCAGCAATTCTATGTCGGCCTGGGCAGTGACGTTTTCCAGGAGATTGGCGCGACCGCGCACGATAAGCCGCCCAGGCACGCCGCTTTCAGCGCCTGCCCAGACCGCCAGGCCCTTCTCGACCAGATCCTGCGACAGCGTGTCGAGGGCCGCCCTGGTCTCTTCCTTGATGCGGGCGATCTCGACCCGCGCCTCGGCCAGGGTGCGACCGCGGATATGGGCGTTGAGGAAGTTAGAGGCTTCGTGCAATTGCGAGATGGTGATGCCGGCGGGCAGATCGATGACGCGATTTTCGACGTCGCCGTTCTGCGAGACCAGCACGGCCAGCGCCTTGGTCGGCTCGAGCTGGATGAATTCGATGTGCTTAAGCGCCGCCTCATTCTTGGCGGCGAGCACGAGGCCGGCGCCGCGCGACATGCCGGACAGCATCTGGCTGGCCTCGGTCAGCATATGCTCCAGCGTCGCGCCCGAGCCGGAGGCGCGCACCTGGGCCTCGATGGTGCGGCGCTCCTCGTCGGAGAGGTCACCAAGTTCCATGAAAGCATCGACGAAGAAGCGCAGGCCTGCCTGAGTCGGCAGCCGGCCAGCCGAAATGTGCGGCGCATAGATCAGGCCGAGATGCTCAAGGTCGCTCATCACGTTGCGGATGGTGGCCGGCGACAGCGACGACGGCAGGATGCGCGACAGGCTGCGCGAACCGACCGGCTCGCCATCCCTCAAATAGGAATCGACGATGCGCCGGAAGATGTCGCGCGAACGCATGTCGAGCGATTGAAGCGCGGGCGATTGCAGCGCGTGCGACGGGAGCACGTGCGACTGCAAACCGGGATCGACTGCCTTTGTCATTTCGAGCCAAAAACCTCCGCCCCGAAGATATAGACTTCCGCGGTGTCGGCGCAACCGGTCCATTTTCCTTTGCGCCTCACGCCCCGTGCGGCTACAAGCCGGCCAAGATTCCCCGGCCAAGATTCCGAAGAAAGAAAGAAGCCTGAATGCGCCCTTCCAAACGCCAATTCGACGAAATGCGCCCCATCTCCTTCGAGCGCGGCGTCTCCAAGCATGCGGAAGGCTCGTGCCTGGTGAAGTTCGGCGACACGCATGTGCTGTGTACGGCCAGCCTGGAGGAAAAGGTGCCGGGCTGGATGCGCAACTCCGGCAAGGGCTGGGTGACGGCGGAATACGGCATGCTGCCGCGTTCGACCGGCGAGCGCATGCGCCGCGAGGCTTCGGCCGGCAAACAAGGCGGCCGCACGCTGGAAATCCAGCGGCTGATCGGCCGCTCCCTGCGCGCCGTGGTCGATCTGCAGGCGCTCGGCGAGCAGCAGATCACCGTCGACTGCGACGTGATCCAGGCCGACGGCGGCACGCGCACCGCTTCGATCACCGGCGGCTGGGTGGCGCTCTACGACTGCCTGCGCTGGATGGAAACCCGCCAGATGGCGAGCCTGGGCAAGGTGCTGAAGGATCACGTTGCGGCGATCTCCTGCGGCATCCATGATGGCCAGCCGGTCATCGACCTCGACTATATCGAGGATTCCTCGGCCGGCACCGACGCCAATTTCGTCATGACCGGCAAGGGCGGCATCGTCGAGATCCAAGGCACGGCCGAGGGCGAGCCGTTCTCGGAAGAGCAGTTCGCGGCGCTGATGGGGCTCGCCAAGAAAGGTATTCAGCGCCTGGTCAGCTTGCAGCAAATGGCGGTGGCTTAGCTGCGGTCAATATTGATGAGATTGGCGATCCTGTGACTCCTTCTGCAATCCTGGAATCAGCACTCTACGTGACGGACCTTGCTGCCGCGGAACGGTTCTATTCGGGCGTGCTCGGGCTCGATCTGCTCGGCAAGGTCGATGGCAGGCATCTCTTCTTCCGCTGCGGCGACAGCGTGCTGCTTATGTTCAATGCCGAGGCGACCAAAGTGCCGCCGCCGGCCGACGCCAAGCTCAAAGTACCGCCGCATGGCGCGGTCGGCCAGGGCCATCTTTGCTTCGCCGCAAGCGCGGATGAAATCCCACGCTGGAAAGCGCATCTTGAGGCGAAGAAAATCGCCATCGAAAGCGAGTTCGAATGGCCGCAGGGCGGCCGCTCGATCTATATTCGCGACCCGTCGGGCAATTCGATCGAATTCGCCGAGCCAAGAATCTGGGGCATCTGATGCATTCGCCAACTGTTCATTCGCTTGACGGGCACAAGATCGTCGTCGCCAGCCATAACGCCGGTAAATTGCGGGAATTCGCCGATCTGATGGCGCCATTCGGCATAGAAGCGAAGTCTGCAAAGGAATACGGCTTGCCGGAGCCGGACGAGACCGGCACCACTTTCGAGCAGAACGCCCTCATAAAAGCCTTGGCCGCCGCCAAGGCCACTGGATTGCCGGCGCTGTCGGACGATTCCGGCCTGTGTGTCGATGCGCTCGACGGCGCACCCGGCGTCTACACCGCCAACTGGGCCGAGACGCCGGACGGCTCCCGCGACTTCGGCATGGCCATGCAGCGCACGGAAGTGGCCTTGCAAGAAGTTGGCGCGATCACGCCTGCCCAGCGCAAGGGCCGCTTTGTCGCGGTCATCTGCCTGGCCTTCCCCGATGGCCAGGCGGAATATTTTCGCGGTGAGGTCGAGGGCACGCTGGTATGGCCGCCGCGCGGCGAGCTCGGCTTCGGCTACGATCCGGTGTTCTTGCCCGATGGGTTCGAAAAGACCTTCGGCGAGATGAGCGCGGAGGAAAAGCATGGCTGGAAGCCCGGCCAGCCAACCGCATTGTCGCACCGTGCCCGCGCCTTCCAGAAATTCGCGCAAGCCCGATTGGCCGGCGCATGACCATGCTGCTCGACCGCAGCCCCGGTTTCGGCGTCTATGTCCACTGGCCATTCTGCGCGGCCAAATGCCCCTATTGCGACTTCAACAGCCATGTCCGCCACCAGCCGGTCGACCAGGAGCGTTTTGCCCGCGCCTTCGAGACCGAGCTGGCGACGATGCGCGGCCGCACTGGGCCGCGCGAGGTGACCAGTATCTTTCTTGGCGGCGGCACGCCATCGCTGATGAAACCGCAGACCGTGGCGGCGGTGCTGGATGCAGTGGCGAAGAACTGGACGGTGCCTGATGGCATCGAGGTGACGCTGGAGGCCAATCCCTCCTCCGTTGAGGCCGAGCGCTTTCGCGGCTATCGCGCGGCCGGCGTCAACCGGGTATCGCTTGGCGTGCAGGCGCTGCACGACAAGGATCTGCGCTTCCTCGGCCGTTTGCACAATGTCGATGAGGCACTGCATGCGATCGGCCTGGCGCGCGAGATATTCCCACGGCTGTCGTTCGACCTGATCTACGCGCGGCCCGGTCAGACGCCGGAAGCGTGGCAGGCGGAGCTCGAGCAGGCGATCGGCCACGCCGCAGACCATCTGTCGCTCTATCAACTGACCATCGAGGAAGGCACGCCGTTCCATGCACTGCATGCGGCAAGGAAATTCATCATTCCAGACAATGAGCTTGCCGCCGATCTCTACGCGTTGACGCAGGAGATCACCACCGCGCGCGGACTGCCGGCCTACGAGATTTCCAACCACGCCAGGCCCGGCGCCGAAAGCCGGCACAATCTCACCTACTGGCGTTATGGCGAATATGTCGGCGTCGGTCCCGGCGCGCATGGCCGGTTCGTCGAAAATGGCCGCCGCGTGGTGACGATCGCCGAGAAAATGCCGGAGACCTGGGCCAATCTGGTCGAGGCCAAGGGCCATGGCATTACCGGCGGCGAGGTCCTGACGCGGTCGGAAGAGGCCGACGAGTTCCTGCTGATGGGGCTGAGGCTGGCGGAAGGCATCGACCTTTCCCGCTACGAGGCATTTTCAGGGCGCGGCCTGTCGACGGCACGGCTGTCGGTGCTGCAGGACGAAGGCCTGGTGGCGCCGATCGGCAATGCCCGCCTGCGCGCCACGCCGGCCGGCATGATCGTGCTCGATGCGGTCGTGGCGGATTTGGCCAGATAGCACGTTGAAGAACGTTCTCTTCGTCTGCAGCCAGAATCGCTTGCGCAGCCCGACGGCGGAGCAGGTGTTTTCCAAGCGGCGGGACATCGAGGTCGCTTCGGCCGGCACTAATCACGATGCCGACATTCCGTTGACGCATGAACTCGTCGCCTGGGCCGACATCATCTTCGTGATGGAAAAAACGCACCGCGCCAAACTGCAGCAGAAATTCAAGACAAGCCTGAAAAAGGCTCTGCCTCGATATTCCCGACGACTATGCATTCATGGACCCGGCTCTGGTGGGCCTGCTGGAGGCGCGTGTCTCGAAGTATCTGGGTTGAATGATACATCGCGGAGCATTCGCAACCGCGCTTCGAGAACTGTCTCGACCGATCGCTAAGGTTTGCGGGGTCAAGCCTCGTGCTTGTGGCGGTGTTTGGCGCGATCTTTTTCGCTGGTCTCTCCGGAACGGGCCGGCTTGATCTCGCTTTTGTCGCGTGAGGCGTGGTGCTGGTCGTCTGTGGAATGTGACGCTGCGCCATCGCGGGCGCTTTTTGTTTCGAGGCGGGTGATGAAAATGTCGAAGCGATTGGGCATCGTCCGGTCAGTGCTCCATCGTGCGGTCGGTTTCGTTTGCGGGCTTGCTCTCTGCCGATCGCTGGCGTGCAAGCGGCTTCTTGGCTCTGCCATCTGCGGCTTCGGCAGGCCGGCTCTTGTCGCATGGCGCGGCGAAGCGTTTGCGGCCGGCATAGTAGGGTTCGAAAACGTCCTGTATCGTCAGGCTGTTCATCCTGCTCCTCCCGAGATCAGGGGTAAAATTCGCCGGCAACGGTTTCGTTCCCTACTGTGGCAAAGGCATGGCGGCCGGTTCACGTCGGCATCCCTTTGGAACCAAGGCCTTTGCAACCCAGGCTTTTGCAACCAAGCGTGAGCCGTGCCAAACAGGGTCGAACGGAGTTGTGCAGGTGACCGGCGAATCGGCCAAACGCAGTTATGTGGTCGGGCAGACCGAAATCGCCGCCCGGCCGCTCGAGCCGGCGCTCTACCTGGTGGCGACGCCTATCGGCAATCTCGCCGACATCACGCTGCGCGCGCTGGAAACGCTCGCCGCCGCCGATATCGTCGCTTGCGAGGACACACGTGTCAGCCGCGTGCTGCTCGACCGCTACGGCATCCGCCGCCGCACCACCGCCTACCACGAGCACAATGCCGGCGAGGCCGGACCGAAGCTGATCGCGGCGCTGCTGGCCGGCCAAAGCGTAGCTCTGATCTCGGATGCCGGCACGCCGCTCATCTCCGACCCCGGCTACCGGCTGGTCGGTGAGGCGCTGGAACGCGGCATTCGTGTCGTGCCGATCCCCGGACCGTCGGCGCCACTTGCCGCTTTGACGGCATCTGGCCTGCCTTCGGACGCCTTTCTGTTTGCCGGCTTCCTGCCGGTGAAGACCGGGCAGCGGGTGACGCGGCTGGAAGCGCTGAAGGCGGTGCCGGCAACGCTGATCTTCTTCGAATCGCCGCGCCGGCTGGCCGAGACGCTCAGTGCCATGGTCGAGGTGCTGGGCGGTGCCCGCAAGGCGGCGATCGGCCGCGAGCTGACCAAGACTTTCGAGGAGATGCGGACCGGCACCCTGCAATCGCTCGCCAGCCATTATGCGGGAGCCGATACGCCCAAGGGTGAAATCGTCATCTGCGTCGGCCCGGCCGATGCGGTCGCTGATGAGCCAGAAGACATCGACCGGCTGCTGCTTTCGCTCGCCGCCGAGATGCCGGCCTCCAAGGCAGCGGCGGAAGCCGCCAAGATGACGGGTGGCCAGAAGCAGGCGCTCTATCGTCGGCTGCTCGACCTCAAGAATGCCGGAAGAGACGGGGCCGGCGGAGACGGCGATGGCTGAACGGCCGAGCGCCGGCCGGCAAAAGGCCTACCGGCGCGGCCATCACGGCGAATGGCTGGCGGCGGCGGCGCTGATGCTGAAAGGCTACCGGATTCTGGCCCGCCGCCACCGCACCAGGTTCGGCGAAATAGACCTGATCGCGCGGCGCGGCGATCTGGTGCTGATCGTCGAGGTCAAGGCGCGCCGCACGCTGATGGAGGCAATGGAAGCCGTCGGCCGTGAATCGGAGCGCCGCATCGAAGGCGCCGCCGATTTCTGGCTGTCGCGCCAATCCGACTACGGAAAATTATCGGTGCGCTTCGACATGGTGGCAGTACTGCCGTGGCGCTGGCCGGTGCATGTCGAGAATGTGTTTTACGGGCGAAACTAGGCCATTCTCGAAGTGGGGCCGTTTTGCTGCGCCTGCGGTTCAGATCATGGTTTGCCGATCTGTCAAGCATCCGCCCAGCGCTGACTGGAACAAAAGCGTTCCTGCGTTGTTCCTCAATCGTCCTGATGTTCGACGGGCTGGTTCAAATGCCGGCCAGGGCAGTCCTCGTGGCAGCTATGCGAGGACAAAGGGATGGCGAGGCAAATGGATTCCGACGATCTCAACCCGGAACGGATCGTCACCGTGTTCGGCGGAACTGGCTTTCTCGGGCGCAGGATCGTGAAGCGGCTCCTGGAAAGAGGTTTCACGGTGCGCGCCGCATCTCGCCATCCGGCTCGCGTGGCCCTGGTCTTTTCCTCGATTACAAGGATGCCCGAAGCAGTCGAGGCGGATATATTGGATGCGTCCTCGATCGGGTCGGCCATTACCGGATCACAGGCGGTCGTGAATGCTGTCAGTCTTTACGTCGAGCACGGCGTCCAGACCTTTGAACGCGTGCATGTGAAAGCCGCGGCCGATCTCGCTGCCGCGTCGCGCGACCGCGCGATCGACCAGTTCGTCCAGATTTCAGGGATCGGCTCCGATCCTCAATCGGTTTCGAATTACATAAGGGCGCGTGGGCGCGGAGAAGGTGCCGTGGAAAGCGCATTTCCCGGCGCTTTCATTGTGCGTCCCGCCGTCATGACGGGACCTGACGACGCTTTCCTCACGACCATTGTGAGGATGATACGCCTCCTGCCGGTCTATCCGCTGTTCGGCGATGGTGGCACACGGCTTCAGCCGGTCTATGTGGCAGACGTCGCAGAAGCAGTGAGCCGGCTGATCGACGGGCGAACCCAGGGTTCATCCATATTCGAATTCGGTGGCCCGCGTATCTATACCTATAAGGAACTGCTTCAGGAGATCGCCCGACAGCTCGATATGCACGTCAAGCTGATGCCGGTGCCGTTTGCGGTATGGAACGCCTTGGCTGGCGTCGCGGAACTCCTCCCGGCTGCCCCCATAACGCGCAACCAGATCGATCTTATGCGTCAGGACAATGTGGCAGCAATCGACGCGCCTGGCCTGAAGGAACTCGACATCGAGCCGCGGGATATTGACGAGGTGATCCGCGTGATCGAACAGCGCCGTGGCGTAGGCTCGCTCTCGTCTCCGGCTTAGGACGGCCCCCTGATCCTGGCGGGAACCTATCGCCGCGCGACAGGTTGGTCGAGCTTGAAGCCAGTGAAAGAAGGAAAAGAACTATGGCCAGATGCGATCAATGCGGGAATGACTACGACAAGGCTTTCAACGTGACGATGGCCGAGGAGACCTACACATTCGACAGCTTCGAATGCGCGGTCCAGAAACTTGCTCCGATATGTCCGCATTGCGGATGCCGGATCATCGGACATGGCGTCGAACAGGATGACATCATCTACTGCTGCGCACATTGCGCCGCGGAGGAAGGCGCGAGCGCGCTGACCGATCGTGCGCCTTGACGCACCTCCTTTGGCGTCTCCAGGTCGACCATTCCGAACGACTGCGCTGGCTCATCCCATATGGCCAGTGCTGTCAGCACGACGACGACCAGCCGAGGTCAAGGCCGCCGCACGCTGATGGAGGCAATGGATGCAGTCGGCCGCGAATCGGAGCCCCGTATCGAAGGTGCCCGCGATTTCTGGCTGTCGCACCAATGGACTACGGAAAATTGTCGGTGCGCTTCGACAAAAGGCAGCGTGCGTCGTCTTGATCGCGCCAGAGCTGTCATGTTCTTGCACGTTCAAGAACCCGCGTTCGACGGCTCGTTTAGACGCCGTTCCGTGGCAAGTCGGCTCCCGCTTGGACAAGTCGCTCCACGACGGCGGCCGCCTCCTCTGGAATGGCCGGTATGGTGCCCGACTTCCGCGTCGATCCGAAATCGAGGCCGGCGAAAAAGAGACCTGGAATAGCGCTGACGCCGTCCTCGTGGACGGGCTGGCCGGCTGCATCGAGCGCGCCGGGGAGCCGGACCCATGAGAAATCGCCGGTGAAGCCCGTGCACCAGATCACTGATCTGATGCCGCTTGCCGTCCAGTCGAGGGAGCGGATCGGAGGATCGGGCAAGCGCGGGTCAACCGTCTCGGCCGGATCATCCTCGGCCAGTGGCGCATCGAGGCCGGCGCGCTCAATGTACCCGTCGACCAGGCGCTTGGCATTCGCGGAGACTTCGTCGGCAAATCGCATATGGTCGTCGAGCTCGTCGCCGAAGACGAGGTTGCCGTTCTCCACACCCCTGAAGCGGCCGAGCAGCACCACGCCCTGCGCGCTCAGCGATTGCAGGCTGATCGTATGGGTCGCGCCGACCAGCGCGCGGGCCTGCAGCTTGCCGGAGGGGAGGACGAGTTCCTTGCGCGGAACGTCGAGAAAACCGGACAGCGTCAGCCATTTAAGTATGTTGCCCCCGCGGTAGCGCCGCACCCAACGGCCGTTGCGGCTGGTCGCCAAAAAGACCACACGTCCTGCCAACGCCAGATCCTCGGCGATCTGGCCGCCCGACTGGCCGCTGCCGACCACCAGCACCGCGCCACTCTCGAACTCGGCCGGGTTGCGATAAGCCGAGGAATCGACTTGGCCAATTGCGGTTGGCAAATCCGCCGACCCTGCTGGCCGGACCTGCCGATTCTGGTCGCCGGTGGCGATCACCACGTTGCGCGCCAGAAATGCCCGGTCCGTCGTGGTGATGCGAAAGATCCCGTCGTCTCTCGTCAGCTCTTGCACCGGAGTTTGGGTGCTTACCGGCAGGCGGTGCCGGTCGGCATAGCCTTCGAGATACGCGACAAATTCGTGGTGGCTTATCGCGCCCCACGGCTCGGGCCCCTCGTAGGAATCACCGGGTAAGATGGAGCGAATGGTCGGCGAATTCAGTCGAAACGAGTTCCACCGCTGCGTTCGCCACGTCTCGCCGATCCGGCCTCGATCGAGCACACGGTGGTCGCGGTCCTGCCGTTTCAAGAAGTAACTGACGCCGAGTCCCGCCGGACCGGCGCCAATAACGAGGGCGTCAAGAACTTCGCTCATGCATTCCCCCTGCCAACCATACGTCCACAAGATCGTATGGCTCGGCTTCGGGCAAGAATAGAGTTCCGGCTGGGATTGCGCTATCCGCGCCGGCTCACCCCCAGATTGCCAGCCCCGCCAGCCCGACGATGCCGACGACCAGCCGCCACCAGCCGAACAGCGCGTAGCCATGGCGCGAGACGTAGTCGAGCAGGAAGCGGACGACGATTAGCGCGGTGACGAAGGCGGCAACGAAGCCGACGGCGATGATGGGCAAGTCGGCGCTGCTTAGCACATTGCGGTTCTTGAACAGGTCGAAGGCGAAGGCGCCGACCATCGTCGGGATGGCAAGGAAGAAGGAGAATTCCGCCGCCGCCCGCTTGTCGACGCCGAGCAGCAGCGCGCCGACGATGGTCGAGCCCGAGCGTGACGTGCCGGGGATTAGCGACAAGCACTGAAACAGCCCGATCTGCAGATAAAGTCTGGTCGGAAACCGCTCGACATCGTGGTAATACGGCTTCGGCTTCATGCGATCGACCAGCAGCAGGATGACACCGCCGATGATCAGCATGATGCAGATCAGCCGCGGCGATTCGAACAGCACCGTCTTGATGAAATCATGCGCCAGTGCGCCGATAATGGCCGCCGGCAGGAATGCGATGAGAATGCCAAGGACGAAATGCCGCGTCAGCCGATCGTAGGGCAGCTCGAGCAGCATCTTCCAGAGACGGCGGAAATAGACGCTGAGGATCGCCAATATGGCGCCGAGCTGGATCAGGATTTCGAAGGCCTTTCCGGTCGAATGAAAACCGAGGAAATGGCCGGCGAGCAGGATATGACCGGTCGAAGACACCGGAATAAACTCGGTCAGGCCCTCGAGCAGGCCGAGCAGCAGCGCTTCGACGACGGTCTGGCTTTCCATGGCAACCTCGGCGTTGGAGTGAGGGCTTGAGAAAAGGGCTTGCTTGTCATGGCGCGGAACTCCCCCTATAGGTCGCAGCACCCTGACAGCCCGCTGAATCGGGCGGCCAAGACTTACCGGCGCAGCCGGCGATTTGCCAGTGCGCTCTATTATCGCGGGACCATGCTGACGCTTTTCCACCATCCGATGTTCGCCAGCTGCCGCTTCGTTCGCCTCGCCTTTGGCGAGTATGGCGAGGAACTGGCGCTGATCGAAGAGAAGCCGTGGACGCGGCGCAAGGAGTTCCTGGCGTTGAACCCGGCCGGCACGCTGCCGATCCTGCTCGCCGAAGGCGACGTGCCGATCGTCGGCGCAGTGGTCATTGCCGAATATCTCGACGAGACGCGCGGCGTACTCAAGCGCGACAAGCGGCTGTTCGCCGAGGATCCGATGGAGCGCGCCGAAATCCGCCGGCTGACCGACTGGTACCTCAACAAGGCGGAAAGCGAGGTTACCCGGCATCTGGTGCGCGAACGCGTTCTGAAGCCGGTCATGCCGGAAACGGCAGGCGGCGGATCGCCCGATTCGGCGGCGATCCGCGCCGCCCGCGCCAATATCCGCCAGCACATGAAATACACCAACTGGCTGGCCGGCACCCGTCATTGGCTGGCCGGCAACAAGGTCACCTATGCCGATCTCGCGGCGGCGGCGGCACTGTCGGTGCTCGATTATCTCGGCGAGATCGACTGGCGCGAACACAGCGCCGCGCGCGAATGGTATACAAGGGTGAAATCACGGCCTTCGTTCCGGCCGCTTCTGTCCGACCGGGTGCGCGGCCTGTCGCCGGTGTCACATTATGCGGACCTCGATTTCTGATACGGCAAAGCTGCGCGCGCTGATCGACCGCGAGGCGCGGAACGCCGGCTTCGACGCCGTTGCCGTCACCACGCCCGATGCGATTCCGCAGGCGCCGGAACGGCTGGCCGAATTCGTTGCCGACGGTTTTCACGGCTCGATGGGCTGGATTGCCGAAACGCTCGAGCGGCGAGGCAAACCGACGACGCTTTGGCCAGAGGTCCGCTCGATCATCGTGCTGGCGATGAATTACGGCCCCGACCACGACCCACGCGACATCCTGACAAAGCGCGACCGCGGCGCGATCTCGGCCTATGCGCAGAACCGCGACTATCATGACGTGATGAAAGGCCGGCTGAAGGAGATCGCCGGCAAGATCGTGGCGCGCGCCGGCGGGGACGTGAAAGTGTTTGTCGACACCGCGCCGGTGATGGAAAAGCCGCTGGCCGAGGCGGCCGGCCTCGGCTGGCAAGGCAAGCACACCAACCTGGTCAGCCGAACGCATGGCTCCTGGCTGTTCCTCGGCACCATCTTCACGACGGCCGAACTGGTGCCGGACGCGCCTGAGGACGACCATTGCGGCTCCTGCCGGGCCTGCCTCGACGTTTGCCCGACGGATGCCTTTCCGGCGCCTTACCGGCTCGATGCGCGGCGCTGCATTTCATACCTCACCATCGAAAACAAAGGACCGATCCCGCATGAGTTCCGGGAAAAGATCGGCAATCGCATCTATGGCTGCGACGACTGCCTGGCCGCCTGCCCGTGGAACAAGTTCGCCCAAGCCGCTTCGGAGGCAAAGCTTGCCGCCCGCGCGGACTTGCGCGAACCGCCGATCGCCGAGCTGCTGCGCCTCGACGACGCTGCCTTCCGCGTGCTTTTTTCGGGCTCGCCGGTCAAGCGCATCGGCCGCGCCCGTTTTATCCGCAACGTGCTGATCGCCGCTGGCAATTCCCAGGATTTGTCGCTTGCGGGCGCCGTCCGCGCGCTGCTCGACGACGCCTCGCCCCTGGTTCGCGGAGCTGCGGTATGGGCGCTGTCGCGGCTGGTGCCGAATCGGGAGTTTGCCGAGCGTGCAGCCGCCGCATTGCAAGCAGAAGATGACGAGGCGGTGAGAGGCGAATGGCTTCTGGCCCTGCCAAAGCCGATCGAGGCACATACATGACCAAACAGCAGATTTTCATCTTCGGCGCCGGTTATTCGGGCAAGGCCTTTGCCCGCGCCAACAAGGATGCCGACACAGCGATCTTCGGTACAACACGGTCGCTGGAAAAATTCGCGGCGCTGCGGCAAGCCGGTATCGTGCCGCTGCGTTTCGATGGCACGCTGACCTCCGAAATCGGCGATGCGCTTGGGAAGACAACCCATCTCGTCGTCTCGGTCGCGCCGGACGAGGCCGGCGACCCGGTGCTGGGTGCGGCTCGCGAGGTGGTCACGGCCAACATGCCGGAGCTCGAATGGATCGCCTATCTCTCGACCGTCGGCGTCTATGGCGACCATGGCGGAAATTGGGTGGATGAGGCCGCCGAATGCCGGCCAGTATCGAAGCGATCAGCGATGAGGGTTGCCGCCGAGCAGGACTGGCTGAAACTGGGCCACGACACCGGCCGGCCGGTGGCGATCCTGCGGCTTTCCGGCATTTATGGGCCAGGCCGCAACGCCTTGGTCAATCTGGAAAACGGCACCGCCCGCCGGCTGGTCAAGCCGGGCCAGGTGTTCAACCGCATCCATTGCGACGACATTGCCGGCGCGCTCTGGCATCTGGCCGAAGGCAATCGCGGCGGCATCTTCAACGTCACCGACGACCTGCCGGCGCCGCCGCAGGACGTCGTCGCCTATGCCGCCCGATTGATGGGCATTGAGCCGCCGCCCGAAATTCCGTTCGAGACCGCCCAACTTTCGCCCATGGCGCGGTCCTTCTACGGCGAGAACAAGCGTGTCGCCAACGCGGCGATCAAGGCGGCCGGCTTTGGGTTTCGCTTCCCCGACTACCGTTCGGCGCTCGACGCCATGTGGGCGAGCGGCGACTGGCGCGACGGCGAGGCGCGCAGCCCGATGAAACGGTCATGATCGATACGTTGCGCGGGGCGTGGTATGATGCGGTTCAAATCGCGGAGGGGTCCAGCTTGGGGAAGACGTTAAAGCGAGCCTTGCCCGGCAAAACACTGCTGCTTTCGGCAGCACTGGCCGTCACCAGCTTGACAGCGCCGGCAACGCAGACGGCGGGCGCCGAGGAACGGGCAAAAGACCTGTTTGGCGCCAAAAGGCTGCCGGCGGTCGCAGCAGCGCAATCGATCGGCTTCTACTCCAAAGGCTGTTTTTCCGGCGGCGTCGCCCTGCCCATGGACGGCCGGCACTGGGAGGTGATGCGACCGTCGCGCAATCGCCGCTGGGGCCATCCGGCAATGATCGCGCTGATCGAGAAACTGTCGCGCGACGCCGCTGCCGACGGCTGGCCGGGCCTGTTGATCGGCGACATTTCGCAGCCGCGCGGCGGGCCGATGCTGACCGGCCATGCCTCGCACCAGATCGGCCTCGACGCCGACATCTGGCTGACGCCGATGCCCGACCGCAAGCTCTCGGCCGAAGAGCGCGAAAACATCAGCGCTACCTTGATGGTCGATGAAAAAACCCATCTGGTGAAGGACGGCCTGTGGACGCCGATGCACACGCGGCTGTTGAAGCGTGCCGCGAGCTATCCCGAAGTCGAGCGCATCCTGGTCAATCCAGGGATCAAGAAGAAGCTCTGCGACACGGTCAAAGGCGACCGCGGCTGGTTGCGCAAGGTCAGGCCGTTCTGGGGCCACGACTATCACTTCCACATTCGCATCGGCTGCCAGGCTGGATCACCCGACTGCAAGGCGCAGGAAGCGACGGCGCCGGGCGATGGCTGCGACCAGGCGCTGGCCTGGTGGTTCACCGAGGGGCCGTGGCGCCCCAACAAGAACCCGGACAAGCCGAAGGCACGCGACGTGATGACGATGGCGAACCTGCCCAGACAATGCCAGTTCGTGCTCGACGCGCCGGCTCCGCCCTCGGCCGAAGCAGTCACCTACTATGGTGACGGCGTACCGATCGCAGCAGAACCCGCTCTCGCGGCAGAGTCTTCGCCGCCGCCGACGGTCGCAGCCGGCGCGGCAGCGCTTCCGGCCTCGGCGAACGCCTTTGTGGCGACCCCCGAGATCGGCATTCCGCTGCCGCGGCCACGACCGGGGCACTGATGCGGGCAGCGTGTTTGCTGTCTGCATCCGTGCATCTCCACTTCGAAAACCGATTTCCCTTTTTGCGGTCATGCGCTAGTCAACGAGAGAACGGCGATACGCGTCGGGAACGGACGAGAGCATGCCAGGCGTAAGCGACGACGACACTCTGTTGCGATTTCCGATCCTGATCGGCGACATAGGCGGCACCAATGCGCGCTTCTCGATTGTGCTCGACGCAAATTCCGAGGCCGGCGAGCCGACGATCGTCCAGACCGCCAACTTCAATACGATAGACGAGGCGATCCAGTCGGCCGTGCTCGACCGCTCGTCGGTCCGGCCGAATTCAGCTGTGCTGGCGGTAGCCGGTCCTGTCGAAAGCGACGAGATCCCGCTTACCAATTGCCCATGGATCGTCAAGCCGAGACAGATGTTCGCCAGTCTCGGTCTCAGCGACGTCGTGGTGCTCAACGACTTCGAGGCGCAGGCGCTGGCTGTCGTCGCGCTCGGCGAAGAGCATATGGAAAAGATCGGCGGCGACGAGCCGGAACCGAATTCCGGGCGGGTGGTACTCGGCCCGGGAACCGGGCTCGGTGTCGCCGGGCTGGTTTATGCGCTGCATCACTGGATACCGGTACCCGGCGAGGGCGGCCATATGGATATCGGGCCGCGCTCGCCGCGCGATTTCCAGGTGTTTCCGCATATCGAGAAGCTCGAGGGCCGCATCTCCGGCGAACAGATCCTGTCCGGGCGCGGCCTGGTCAATGCCTACCGGGCGGTGGCCAAGGCGGACGGCAAGCCGTCGCCCTTTACAACGCCTGCCGAGGTCACCGCCGCGGCGCTGGCAAAGAACGATCCGGTGGCCGAAGAGGCGCTGTCGATCTTCGTCACTTGCCTGGGGCGCACCGCCGGCGATCTCGCTCTAGTGTTCATGAGCCGCGGCGGCGTGTTTCTCACCGGCGGCATCGCGCAAAAAATCCTGCCGGCACTACGCACCGGCAATTTCCGCGCCGCCTTCGAGGACAAGGCGCCGCACAGCGCCCTGATGCGCAGCATGCCGGTCTATGTCATCACCCATCCGCTGGCGGCGCTTTTAGGGCTGGCCGCCTATGCCAGAAATCCGTCGCTGTTCGGCGTGCAGACGGCGGGGCGGCGCTGGCGGGTCTAGGACACAAGCTGCGCCGCGACGAAGTTTCGCCGTCCCCGGCCATAGGCAAGCCGCCATCGGGGCGTTAAGAGGTTGCCGAATTGCAGCCCGGCCGAACCGAAACCACAAAGCGCTCCAACTTGACACTTCCAGCACCAACCAAAGGGAAAGTCCGTCCCAGCGAGATCGTGGCGGTGATCCGCCGCATCATCGCCGAAAACAGCCGCGATTATCGCTGGTATTATGTTCTTGCCGTGCTGTGCCTGGTGACGATCGCGGCGACGACCGCCTTCACCGCCTGGATCATGAAGGATGTCGTCGACCAGATCTTCTATAAGCAGCGCGGCGATCTTATCGCGCTGATCAGCGTGTCGATCCTGGCCGCCTTCATGCTGCGCGGGCTGGCCAGCTACGGCCAGGCAGTGACGCTGGCCAAGATCGGCAACAATCTGGTGGCGCGCTACCAGCGCCGCATCTTCGACCATCTAATGAAGCTCGGCGTCGGCTTCTTCAACGACACCCGCTCGGGCCGGCTCGCCGCGCAGATCAACGAGAACGTCAACGGCATCCGCGATCTCCTGTCGATGACGCTGACATCGCTGGCGCGCGACGCCGTGTCGCTTGTCGCGCTGGTCGGCGTCATGATCTGGCAGGACCCGGTGCTCTCGGCGATGTCGCTGCTGATCGGGCCGCCCTTGATCTACAGTGTGACCTATCTGATGCGTCGGGTGCGTCGCATCACGCGTGAATCGGTGCAGATCAACTCGCGGCTGATCGGCGCCATGCAGGAAGCGACGCAAGGCATCGCTATCGTCAAGGCCTTCACCTTGGAAGACGAGCTGTCGCGCCGCATCGGCGGCCTCGTCGCCGGCGCCGAGCAGCGGGCAAACAAGATCGCCCGCGTCTCGGAACGGCTGACGCCGATCTCCGACATGCTGGCCGGCTTCGCCGTCGCCGGCGTCATCGCCTATTCCGGCTACCGGGCGACCGTCGGCGGCCAGCCGCCGGGCGCCGTCGTTGCCTTCCTCACCGCCCTGCTGCTTGCCTATGATCCGGCCAGGCGGCTGGCGCGCATGCAGGTCGGTATGGAAAAGTCGCTGGTCAATGCGCGCATGATCTACGAGCTTCTCGACCTTGAGCCGCAGCAGGGTGACGTGCCAGGAGCCGCCGAGGCGAAATTCACCTCTGGCGAAGTGCGCTTCAACAACGTGTCCTTCCGCTATGTCGAAGGGGCGCCGGTCCTGCAGGATCTGAGCTTTGTCGCCGCCGCCGGCAAGGTGACCGCCATCGTCGGAGCCTCGGGCGCCGGCAAGACGACGCTGGTTGCGCTGCTGCAGCGCTTCCACGATGTCGAGTCGGGCAGCATCGAAATCGACGGCCAGGACATTTCAAAGGTCACCAAGCATTCGCTGCGCGGCTCGATCGCCTATGTCTCGCAGCAGCCCTATCTGTTCGAAGGCACCATCCGCGACAACATCCGGTACGGCAGGCTGAGCGCCACCGACGCAGAGATTGAACGCGCCGCCCAACAGGCCGCGGCACACGATTTCATTCGCCAGCAGCCGCAAGGCTACGACACGCCCGTCGGCGAGAACGGCGTGACGCTGTCGGGTGGCCAGCGCCAACGCGTATCGATTGCCCGCGCTATCGTTCGGCAGGCGCCGATCCTGCTGCTCGATGAAGCCACCTCGGCGCTCGACAACGAGGCCGAGGCCCGCGTCCAGGAAGCGCTGACCCATGTCATGGAAGGGCGCACTACCATTGTCATCGCGCACCGGCTGTCGACGGTGGTCAATGCCGACCATATCATCGTGCTGGAGCAGGGCCGGCTGGTCGAACAGGGCACGCATGCCTCGCTGATGGCCGACCCGCACAGCGTCTATGCGCGGTTCCATCGGGTGCAAGGCAGGAAAGGGCTGGGGCTTGTCGACGACGGCAAGCCAATCCAGACTGCGGCGCAAAATGTCCGCGCGAAAAAGGCGGCCGGGAGACATTCATGAGCGACACGCCGACCGTTAGTGAAATGGGCCTGGTGGTGGTGGGCGCGGCCGGCCGCATGGGCCAGGCGCTGATCCGCGCCATCCACACGATTCCGGGCGCCCGCGTCGCCGGCGCCATCGAGCGGGCCGGTTCGCCCCATATCGGCAAGGATGCCGGCGAGCTGGCCGGCGTCGGCAGGCTCGAGGTGGCGATCGGCGACGATCCGCTGCCGGCCTTCGCCAAGGCCGACGGCGTGCTCGATTTCACCACGCCGGCGGCGACCGTCGAATTCGCCGGCTACGCGGCGCAGGCGCGCATCGCCCATATCATCGGCACCACCGGCTGCTCGGCTGAAGACAATGCCAGGATCGCGGCGGCGGCGCGGCACGCGACGGTGGTCAAGTCAGGCAATATGAGCCTCGGCGTCAATCTGCTGGCGGTGCTGGTTGAGCAGGCGGCGCGCGCGCTCGATGCCGACGATTTCGACATCGAGATCCTGGAAATGCACCACCGGCACAAGGTCGATGCGCCGTCGGGCACGGCGCTGCTGCTCGGCGAGGCCGCCGCTGCCGGGCGCGGCGTAGCACTTGCCGGCAACGATGTTCGCGTGCGCGACGGCCATACCGGCGTGCGCAAGGCAGGCTCGATCGGTTTCGCCAGCTTGCGTGGCGGCTCGGTGGTCGGCGACCACAGTGTGGTGCTGGCCGGTACCGGCGAGCGCATCACGCTTGCCCATCATGCCGAGGACCGGGCGATCTTTGCCCGCGGCGCGGTCAAGGCAGCCCTGTGGGCGCGCGGCCGCAAGCCGGGCCTCTATTCGATGCGGGACGTGCTCGGCCTGACAAGCTGATCCACAGATTTGGCTGATCCACAAGATTTGGCTGATCCACAAGATTTGAAGGAGCAAATATGTCGAGAACTCTCGTGCTCGTGCGCCACGGCCAGAGCGAATGGAACCTGAAGAACCTATTTACCGGCTGGCGCGACGTCGACCTGACCGAACTGGGTCATGCCGAGGCCAAGGCGGCCGGCGCCAAGCTCAGGGCGCGCGGCATGAAATTCGACATCGCCTTCACGTCGTCGCTGATCCGGGCGCAGAAGACCTGCCAGCATATTCTCGACGCCGTTGGCCAGAGCGATCTCGAGACCATTCGCGACCAGGCGCTGAACGAGCGCGACTATGGCGATCTCTCCGGCCTCAACAAGGATGATGCGCGCAAGAAATGGGGCGAGGAGCAGGTGCATGTCTGGCGCCGCTCCTATGACGTGCCGCCGCCCGGCGGTGAAAGCCTGAAGGACACCGGCGCGCGCGTCTGGCCCTATTACCTGCACGATCTGCAACCGCATGTGCTGCGCGGCGGCACCGTGCTGGTGGCGGCGCACGGCAATTCGCTGCGCGCGCTGATCATGGCGCTGGACGGCAAATCGGGCGAGGAGATCGTCAAGCTCGAGCTCGGCACCGGCGTGCCGATCATCTACACGCTCAACGCCGATTCCACGGTGGCGTCGAAGGAAGTGCTGGAGCATTGAGCCGGAGAAGGAACGCGGCTTTCAAAAAAGCGCGTTGACACTCATCCCTCGCCCGCTTAATGAGCGCGCACCAGCCCAGATGGCGGAATTGGTAGACGCGCACGGTTCAGGTCCGTGTTCCGCAAGGAGTGGAGGTTCGAGTCCTCTTCTGGGCACCAAATTCCCGTTTCGGACCGTCCAAGTAGGTCCGTAAGCGCTAAAAAAGCCCGGTTTTCCGGGCTTTTTTGTTGTTTCGTGGCCTTTTTGGGGTCCGGCCGGGTGAAGTGCTGCCCTTGCTGTTAAACGTGCCGGCTAGCGACAACAGACATTGCGGACGTAAGTGTTGCCATAAGTGACGTAGGCGTCGTCGGGGATCGCCCCGTTTTCCTTCATCGCCTTGGCTAGGTCCTTAGCGGCATCCTGGGCATAGGTGCCGCGTAGCGTAATGGCGAACCACCCGTTGGTGGCGAGGTAGGCGACAAGCGGGATTGATGCCGATCGCACATAGGCCTCCGTATCGGCGAGATTGTCGAAGCTCTTGACCTGGATATGACGCTGTCCGAAGGGGCCGCTCTCATACTGGTCGACGTAGACCCAGGTGTCATGCATGTAGCCGACCTGACCGCCTGCACGGACACGGTACCATCGCTCGACATTACCCAAGATTACGACTGCGCTGCCGTTTCGCACATTTGCGAGCGTGGCGGATCTTACCTCTGGGAGCGCCTTTAAAGGCGCCGCGTCCTGGGAGCGGAGAATACGGCCCGAGCGGGCTTGGGGAATAACGAGTGAAGGATTCGTGGAAGCAGGTGGCAAAGAGGCGACAGGCGGTTGTAACGGCGCTTGCTGGGAGGATGGCGTCGAGGATGGTGCCTGGCTTGCGACCTGCGGCCAGCTCGCTTCGGGTTCCAAGGTAACGACCTTGTACTTCGCCATCTCGCTCCTAGAAAGATAACGTATGTCGTCACTGTCATATTGCAGCGAAAGCTGAAGCAGAGCGGGGTCCACGCCCATTTCGATCATGTAGGTGATGATGTCGGCGGTCATCTGCTGGATGCCGGAAACGGCGTCCTTGCTGTTTACGGGAATGTCGCCACTGAATGAGGATCTATGGACGCCGATGGAACCCGGCTCGGCAAAGCGCACAACGCCACCAAGGAACGCCAGGGAACAGGCCGAAGCACACTCGACAGCCCTGAATTGAGCCGTGCTGAGGCGGAGCCTGCGAATAAGGCGGCCAAGCTCCATAGCCTTCTGGATATTGCCGCCGGGGGACTGGAAGGTGACAGCGACTGATGCATTGGACCGTGCCAGTGCCTCGAAGACCGATAGGTCGTCCTGATACGAGAAATCACCCGACACGAGGATATACTGGAATCCGGAGTCGGTCTGCCCGGCTTGAAACTGCAAACCGGCATGGGCCACCGGAGCGCCCAGCAGCATCGATGCAACAAACAACAGGACGCGAACGAAAGAGATGCGAGACATGGCCCATAATACCCCCAAGTAGCCTAGCTTCGGCGCACGACACTGTCGAATCCTCGTTGCAGATTTGGTGAGAGCAACTTCAAGTTTTGCCTTGGTCGGGACCACTAGTAAGGCGCGCCCGCCATCACCCCAGCCAATCCGCCTGGCGCCTTGCCGAAACAGGCCTCGGCGTCGGGCTCGAAACGGAAGAGTTGATGAAATCGTCGGCGCAGTAGTTCGGCAGCGTCTTGCTCAGCGAGGCGCCATTTGCTGACTGCGACTGGTTCCTGGTTATGCTTATCCGTCGGGGTTAGGCAGCGATCTGTCGTTGCGACAGCGCAGCAGCGGAAGGATTTGGCCCGAGATCACTCTGGTGATCTTCTGTTGCTTGGCGTTGGTTACGACGTTCATGCACGCACATCCGTAGCCGTGACCCGAACCAGGCACATTGGTCTCGACGAATTGCCGCTCGTCAAAGGCCGGCACATTGTCGATGCCTTTGGGATCCGGGCGTCCCTGCATCTGGATCCACCAATCCCCGTCACTGTCGGTCAGGACGAGGTTGCCGGGTGTCGGGCTGGAGTACCAGCCACAACGGCGCTCGGCATAGGCGGCGGCAGACAAGGACATGATGGTCAGGCAGAAACAGATTGCGAACAATGGACGCATGAGAATCTTCACCTCCCTTGAGCAAAGCAGGTAATGCCGCCGATAATCTGCGTTGACGCCGGTCACGAGGCGGCATGATTTTGTTAGCCTTATGGCCTCAACTTCGTGTCCACATTTTCTTCGATCAATCCGCAATGAAGCGTCACAGGCTTCCTTTGGACATCGCTTAGTGGACCGTCGATGAAATCGCAGTTGAGCAGATTGTCCGGGCTGCTCTTGCGCGCCGACGCAACGTTGACGTTGACCTTGGCCGGCCCGGCAAGCCAGTCGAGACGCTTCGCGTCGACCTTTGCGCCGCTGACGTGGGCGTGGCCCGCTGTACCCGGTATCTCCACCTCTTCGTCCTGCGGCGTGAGATCGATCTGGCCGATTTCGTTTACGCGCTTCGCGGCGCTCCGCTTCGGGTCGCCGTAATAGGAGGCGAAGACAACGATCCCCTCCTTTTCAGCCGCGAGCTTGGCAGCTGCCTTTTTGGAAAGCGTGACGTTGACGTCGAAGCTCATGTCAGCCTGGGCTGTTGCCGGCACGACACATGCCAACAGTACAGGATGCCGCAATCGTCATTGCGAGTGACGATTTATAGGGTTTCACGATCCGCCTCCTTCAAGTCTCTGATGCCCCTCGCATCCTTTCATGTCTGGCGGCGACGTCACGCTCGCCGCCGGCTTCATCGTGATCCGATCAGCTGTGGCATGTGTCAGTTCGCGGCCGGAACAGGGCAGCTCATGTCGCCTTCCTGGCATTTCAGATAGCCTTCGAAACCTTTGACACGGGATTGTGTCAGGCCGTCCATGCACTGCGCGATGAGCATTGGCATCATGCTTCCTCCGGCCGCGCCTGCGGTCTGGAAACTGCACTCCGCGTCGCGAAACTTGCCCCAATCCCGCTGTGCCTGAACAAGAAGCTTCTTGGTATCCGTATCGTCCTTCAGGCGGGTTTCGATCTGCTTGTAAAGCTCATTGAGCTTCTTGTCGGATTTCTGGAACTCGGCACCGAAGCACTGGTTCATGGTGGCCTGATCCTTGGCCTCGGCGCACTTGTCCTTGGCAAGGGCGAATGTCGGCGCAGCCAGAACCACGGCAGCAGTCAGTATCGCTATTTTCATCGATTTCCCTTTCCCGTTGCAGTCAAGCTCTTAAGTTGCTCAGCCCCGCCCTATGTTCTCTTCAGCTATCCGTCATTGCCACGGTCGGCCGTGCCCATGGCCTGATTATCTGGTTTTCATTGGATCAGCTTTGCCACCTTCGGCGACCGTGACGTTGCCGACCTTTCCTGAGCCGGTCAGCGTGCCGCCCTCCTTGACCATGACTTTGCCGGAGACCTCTCCGTCAACGACAAGCAGTCCCGAGACGGAAACGTCACCAGTCAACAATCCGGTCACGCGCAACTCCGCCCCAGACGCCACTTCGGTCATGCCTGAATATTTGTTCTTTCCGCTCAGCGTCAGCTTGCCACCGGCGACAACGAGGCCGCCGCTGTCGCCGGCGTCATCATAGTTCGCGATGGTTCCATCAAATTGCCCGTCGGCTTCTGTCAGGATCAATCTGCCCGCACCCAGATAGACCTCGCCTTTACCGGTAAGGGTGCGAATGGCCGTATCGTTCAGGGAGTGCGCCACTCCCCAGGGCTTCAGGTGGTTTCCTTTCTGGTCGAGGTTGAGCACACCGTCGACCATGACGCGCGATGAATGCTCGATGCTGGCCGGACCGGCCAGGGTAAGATACCCATCGGCCGCGATATGGGTTGTGCCGGTATAAGTATTGGCCCCGGTCATGCGCACGTCCGCGTCCTTCTCGATCGTGAAGTCGCCGGCGCCGGAGACGATGCCGGCCAGTCCGAGCCATCCGTTGCTTCCAGCATCGCTGGTCGCGCGATTCAACTGCACTTGATCCTTGGCAGCCGCGTCTGTCGTAAAGTTAGCAGCGCTGACAAAATAGGGTGAATATGCGGTCGTCCTGTTTTCCAGATCATTCATTATGGAATTGGACTCGAAGAATGGCAGACCGAGAATGAGACCGCCGACTTTCATCTCATCGCTTTGGCGGAGAATGTCGACATCATCATATTCACGGTTATTTATACCATCATCGAATCCAAAAAACTTGAAGTCGACTATCTCATCACCGAATTCAGCAATATTAAGTCCTCTCGACTGAAGCTTACTCAAACTAGATTCTGTTGTAATATAAATGAAGCTTGTCGTTCCTGTATCCAATAAAACAGGTCCACTGAAATCAACCGATTGCTTCTTTCCCTTATGATCAAAGGAAATTTTATAACGGTAAGACCCTTCGTACTGACTGGATGCATTCGCGCCTGATCGCGGGAATCGTCTCTGGAGGAATTCGTAATCCAGTTCGCCCCACGGTATCAGGGCCGTAAACTGGGATCTCAGACTGGGGGACAAATTCAGCGTCAGGCAGGGAGCGCAGCCCGGTGTCGTCCTCTTTCCAAGATTTGCATTGGCGGAGACCACATAGCCGCTTTGCGTCTGACTGCCAGGAGCGGCGGTCTGGTCCCCCTTATCGATAAAATCGCCGGCTCCAAAGACGCCGTAAAACGGCGCCTCGTTACCGGGTTCGCCATTCTTCATGCTCTTGCGCGCATCAAGATCCGCATAAACCGGCGTATCGCCATGGTGGCCCACGGGCTTTTGCGTCACATTCGCATCCTCGAAGTCGCCGAAATCCTTGGTGAAGACGTAATCCACCACCCGACCTACGCTAAAGCCGCCGTCAAAGGTTACGGCAGGCTCTGAGGGATCATCTGGATCGTAATACGACAGGCTGTTGACCCGGGCCTGTTGTACCCAACCTCCATAGGTGCCGTTTCCATAGGGGTACATTTCGGGCTTGCTGCCGCGCACCGGCTCTACGCCAGGGACACTCGAATCGATCTCAGCGTTGAACTCATCCGACCCGGTGTCGAATTCGAACAGACGAGGCTTGGCACCATTGATGCCCAACGCAATCCCGAGTTTATGGTAGATGACTTCATCGCTGCCGGTTCCGAGGTGCCCAACAACATGTTGCAATGGAATGGGTATCGGGTCGGCAGCCTGGGCAAGGCCGGTCTGGCCGTTCTCCTCGGCCACGGCAGGTACGGCATGTGATGTGTTCGCTGCCGGAACGGGGCAGCTCGCATCGCCTTCCCTGCATTCCAGGTAACCCTCGAAATCTTTGACACGGGATTGCGTCAGGCCGTCCATGCACTCCGCGATGAGCGTTGGAATTGCGCTTTCTCCGGCCGCTCCTGCGGTCTGGAAACTGCACTCTGCGTCGCGAAATTTGACCCAATCCCGCTGTGCTTGAACGAGAAGCGTCCTGATATCCGCGTCGTCGTTCAGCCGGGTTTCGATCTGCTTGTAAAGCTCGTTGAGCTTCCTGTCGGATTTCCTGGACGCGGCATCGGCGCACTCGTTCGGGGTGGACTGATCCTTGGCGGCGTCATTGCACTTGTCCTGGGCAAATGCGAAAGCCGGCATGGCCAGAACGATGGCAGCGGTCAGCATCGCGGTTTTCATCGATGTCCTCGGTCTAGAACTGCCGGCACGGTCGGCCGCTAATTGGCATCGTCATCGTCCGATCCGTCAGCGTCGTTACTGTCATCCGACGCATCGTCATTACTGTCGGTGCTGTTTTCGTCTTCACCATCTGCCGACGGGTCGTCATCGTCATTCTGATCGCTGGAATCGTCCTGATCATCGGAATCATTGTTGTCAGTGCTGTCATCCGACGCATCGTCATCCGTGCTACCGTCGTCGGTGTCGGTGCTGTTCTTGTCATCATCACCGTCTGTTGAGTTTTCATCGTCGTTCTGATCGCTCGAATCGTCCTGATCGGAACTGTTGTCGTCGGTACTGTCGGCCGGGCTATTGTCGTCAGTGTCGGTGCTGGTATCGTCGTCGTCAGCATCGGGAGAAGACACATTTGCGTCCGGATTGGCGTCGCCAGGCTGCGAGTCGTCCTCGCGATAGCTCGTGTCATTGAGGCCCGTCTCCATCTCGTCGTCATACTCATCGACGATCTGTGTCCACTCCTCTCGATTGTCGACGCTCGTCCATTGCGAGATATTGTTGACCGAGATGTTGGTGTTGAAGTTGTTGACGGTGATGTTGGTGTTGACCTCGACGACATCTGCGACTTCTGTCCCGCGGTTCACGCCAAACAGGAAACTGGTGGCACTCGCGGCAAGGGCGGCCCAAACGAGTCTGTCGACATCAAGCGGCGTCGAAATCGGTTGATGCCGCACTGTGGCAAGCACGTCACCCGGTCGGATGCCTTGCCGCGCGGCAACCCCATGGGGTGCAACGGCCAAGACATACACCCCGCGAAGCTTGGGCGGGATCTGGTAGCGGTGCCGAGAGGCGTGATTGATCGGTATCAGAACCGCATCAAGAGCCCGGGAGACGTAGGGTTTCGGCAGATCATACTTGCTGGCATACGCAACATTGATCGTGTGCGGGACAGCTACACTCACAACAGCCGTCATTTTCACTGAAGTTGCCAATGCGCGGGCGAACTGCATTATCAGTCTGGATTTTCGAACGGTTTGCATTTTGCACGTCCTGCAGCTGATGATTGGAGTCGATCTCAGAGCCCCCGGCGCCGCGGAGCGCTCACCAATCATTCTCCCCCTGCACCAACGGTCAGCGGCAATTTCCAGCGATCATCACCGTCGTTCCGTAACTTCCTCGGCAAAACACTTTGCCAGGTCTTGCGGCGCTCCGAGCTTCTTCGCCCAGGACACCAGTTCAGGTTTCTCCGACGGATCGGCATAGCCGCCCCATACGTCGCGAAACTGCTTCTTTCCGTCGACTATCTGGAAGAACATCACGCCGTCGTCGCTCACCGGCGTGGAGACGTAGGCGGCGCTCCAGCTGCCGCTCTCCATGATCGAGAAGAACTTTGCCTGAGCGGGCTTGAACTTATTGGTCATCGCCGAGACGACGAGAGGGGCATATTCCTGCTTGCGCGCCTTCGTCACTTCGACCTTTATACCGTCACAGGCGTTATTCGCAGCGAAAGCGGACGTCAGCGCCATTCCCAACCCCGCAAGGCCGACCATAACGATTTTGGCATGTCGCCGGACCAGGCCGCTGAATTCAGACATGATTGGCTTTCTCCTTGTTCGCCCCCGAGTCCCTTAATCGGAATCGTCATCGTCCGATGAACTGTCGTCGTTCGATGAACTGTCATCGTCCGGTGTATCGACCTCGCAGCCGATGCCGCGGCAGCCTTGGTAGTTGCCTTGCGTATCGAAGTTGGGATTGCCTTCTCTGTCGTACTGCAGCCTGTCGTCGATACTTTGATCCCCGTCATCAGGATCGTCGACTTTACATCCGAGCCCATGGCAGCCGATGTAACGGCCCCTGGTATCGAAGTTGGGATTGCCGTTCCTGTCGAACTGCGGCCGGTCGTCTATCTTCCGGCTCCCTTTATGGGACCGATCAACCAGGCAGCCCTTTCCGCGACAACCATCGTAGTCGTCGGTGGTACAACCGACGATCGCCATCAAAGCAGTGGCCAAGGCCGCACAGATTACGAGTTTCATGATTCATTCCTCCGACTGGCTGGCGGCGGACATCGTCCATATCGGAAGGCCATTGCAGGCGGCGATCCTCGCTTTTGCCGCGACGGCTGGCGCCAATCGGAGGAGGGCAAAGCTTCGCCGGCCATCAAACGAGAGCCAGGATGTGGGCGATGCATTCGACGACTTAGCCGACGGTTGCCGTAATCTCTTGTGGGAGGGAACGCTCCCAGCGGGGGCCGCCGCATTAGCGACTGTCAACATTCCTCTCCCTGCTTAGTGCCCCTTCCGCCCAAGCATGTTTCAACGATCCGCTGACGCGGCTGTGCTTCCAAGAAATGCATCCGAGTCAGCCTATGACAAGGACAAATCCCAATATCGCAGGATTGAATTTTGCAAATGCTTAATAATTCGGAATCAGCACGGACTATCTTAGCAGATACTGAAATGTGATCAGTAGCAAGATTCCGGAATGCTTCCTTAGTTTTGCTCTCATTAAGCCGAGTTAGTGCAAGTAATATTCTATGTTGTTTTGAATTTTGCGCCCAGCTCTACAAAAAAGGCGCGACGATACCACATCTTATACGATCGCCATAATCGCGATCTATTGTGGTATTTTTTCGAACCCAGCCAACCGTTGCGAGGGCCGAAAGAAACGCGCCCCTTTGCCCGACTTTTCAACGCTGCGGCGTGCCAAATAGGGGCGCAGTGGGGGCGCCGCGGCCGCGTTGTGAGCATCTTCCCAGTCGGATTGTCATCGGGTAGCGTGCAGGGGCGGCACGTGAAGGCGCTCTCTTTGGCGAACGCACTGCCGCAGCTTCAGCAGTTGCCCGTCAGAAGATGGGTCCGGTGCTTGCCGCGACAGATTGTTCCCGTCCCGGTTCATTTCAGCACCGAAGCGAGGGGAAGAGATGCACAACCGATTTCGGCAGTGCCTGCGGAAAGTGTCGCTGGCGGCATTGACGATGCTGGCGCTAAACATCCCGATCCACGCGGCTGATCTCGTCATTGCAAAGCCGAACTGGCCGTCGGGCCAGGCGACGGCAAATATCCTCAAGGTCAGCCTGAAGGAAAATTTCGGGCTCGATGCCGACGTGCGCGAGATGGGGACGCTTATTGCCTTTGCCGGTCTCAATTCGGGTGAGGTGGATATTCATCCCGAAATCTGGCTGCCCAATCTGGACAATCTGGTGAAGAAGTATGTGGACGGGGCCGGCACGGTGGCCATCAGCCCTATCGGTGTGCCGGCATGGCAAGGCATATGCGCGACGCGTGAGGCAGCCGACAAATTTGGAATTCACGACGTTTCCGATCTCAGCGATACGAAGAAAACGGCCGCGTTGGATACCGATGGCGACGGACGCGGCGAACTCTGGATCGGCGCTGAGGGTTGGTCCTCAACCGCTATCGAGCGCGTCCGCGCCAACAGCTATGGTTATGCCAAGACAATGACCTTGCTGGAGACGCCGGAGGATGCCGGAATGGCGGCTGTCGATGCCGCCGTCGCCACGGATCATCCGATGGTGTTTGCCTGCTACGCGCCGCACTATGTATTTGAGCTGCACGACATTGTCCGCCTTACCGAGCCGCCCTTCGACCCGGCAAAGTGGAAGATCGTGCTGCCGTCAGAAGATCCGCTCTGGGTCTCGAAGTCCAGCGCGCCGGTGGCATGGGATACCGCACATTTTCATATCGCCTACGCCACCTCGCTGCGCAAAAAATATCCGAAGGTTGTGGCGTTCCTGGAACGGGTCGACCTGAGGCCCGAGGAAATCACCAAGATGAGTTATGCGCTCCAGGTAGAGCGTCAGGATCCTTACGAATACGCCAAACAATGGGTTGCCGCACAAGGCGCACGGGTGCACGGGTGGGCAAATCCATGAGCGGAAATCCTATGTTCGCGGAACGCGGCACCGTCCGGCGGCGCTCCCTCACGGCAGTCGTCGCCGCGGCGTTCGGTCTTGTCGCGGTGGCGGCGCTGGCTGCGGGAACACAGGTTTTCGACCCGAAAAGCCACAAATGGGTGGACTACGATCGCACCAAGGCGCGCAAATACTATGCCGCGCATAATGAGGTGCCCGAGGCATTTCGTCCGCAGATGGTCAAATTCCGCACCGCGGAAGTGCCAGGCACGATCATCATCGATGGCAACCAGCACTTTCTCTATCTTGTGCAGCCGGGTCAGCGGGCGATGCGCTATGGTATCGGCGTGGGCCGGGAAGGGTTTGGCTGGGCCGGCATCGTGCGCGTCGGCCGCATGGCGGAGTGGCCGACCTGGACACCTCCGGCCGAAATGGTCGCTCGCGATCCGAAGGCGGTGAAATACGCCGGAGGCATGGACGGAGGGCCCGACAACCCGCTCGGCGCGAGGGCGCTCTATCTCTATGAGCGCGACCAGGACACGATCTACCGGATACACGGCACCCCGGAGCCCTGGACGATCGGGCTCGACGTGTCGTCGGGGTGCATCCGTATGAGGAACGACGACATCGTCGATCTCGCGTCCCGCGTCAAGGTTGGAGCCAAGGTTATCATTCTCATGCAGGGGGCGGCACTTTACAAGGGTGTGTGAAGCGGCATTCGGAGAGGGACAAGCAATGTCGGCAAAAGATGCAGTGAGAACTTCGATCCTGGTGACGGCAATCGGATTCCTGGCTGGAGCCGTTAGCGCTTGTGTCAGCACGCCACCGCCGCCGCCTCAGGACCAGATGTCCAGGACCAAGGTCGAGACGGCCCCGGCGGACCTTCAACTGCTTTGCGCCAATGCGGTCGCCAAGGCGAGCGGTGTCGACAGCACGAAGATACTTCCGGTTTCATCGAGCAAGCTCGATTCCAAGACCTATCAGGTCGAACTCGATGCCAGTGGCAAGAAGACAAGCTGCCTCGTGGATACCGACGGCAACGTCAAATCGGTTGAGCCCGTCTGATCCGCTCTGGTCGACGAATTCGCAACCAACCTGACGATGCGCCATGGCTGCAGACATGACGATGTTTGGGGCGGCCAGCCGCGATGAGCGGTTTGGAGAGCCTGGCAAACCGCGCGCCTGCCTCACCCCAGCCCGATCCGCTTGGCGCCTTGCCGGAACAGCGCCTCGGCGTCCGGCTCGAAACGGAACGTGCCGATGAAATCGTCGGCGCAGTAGTTCGGCAGCATCTTGCGCAGCGCAGCGGCGAAACTTCGTGCCTCGTCCAGCCGCCCCGCCAGCGCAAGGCAATGCGCGGCAATCGCGAGGATGATGGCGTGGGCGTTGGGACGCGCGGCTGCTTTCAGCGCCCATTCGGCGGCTTCGTCGAACTGGCCGAGCCGGACATGCGACATCGCCCTGGCGCCCAACATACCGAACAGCAGCGGATCGAAGGGGCTCAGATGCCTGGAATGGTCGGATGAGCCGATCGCAGCCTGCGGGTCGCCGGACTGCGAATGGACGAAAGATAACGCATAGTGGCCGAGCGCGAAATTCGGGCTGAGGTCTACGGCGCGTTCCAGCTCGATGAGGGAGCCGTCCTGCTCGCCGCGCAGCCACAGCGCCCGCCCCATGGCCCAGTGAGCGGCCGGATTGTGATCGTCGACGAGCAGGCTCTGGCCGGCTGCCTCGAAGGCCAGGGCGCTTTCGTGATCGCGGTCGCCCCAGCGCTGGAAGGCATTTTGCCAATGGGTGAAGGAGAGGCCGGCATAGGCGCGGGCGAACGTCGGATCGAGCTTCAAGGCTATGTCGAAGAAATGCCGGGCCTGCTCGTTTTCCGCGCGGGTGAAGCGATACATGTGCCAGAGACCGCGGTGGTAGGCTTCCCAGGCGTTCAGCGAATTGGGCGCCTTCAACATGGCGCGGTTGCGCTCGACCGTCTCGATCTCGGCCGAGATCGACGAGACGATGCTGTTGCCGATGTCGTCGAGCACGGCAAAGATGTCGTTCGGCTTGCGCTCGAACGTCTCGGCCCAGACGATCCTGGCCGTGCGCACTTCGACCAGCTCGACCGCGACGGTGACGCGGCCGGCCTGGCTGCGTACCGTGCCGGTGGCGACATAATCGACATTGAGCCGACGGCCGGCATCCTCCGGCCCAATGTTTTTTTCGGCGAGCGCAAACACCGAACCGCGCGCGATGACGAAGAAATCCCTGAGCTTGGCCAGGCGGGTGATGGTATCGTGGGTCAGGCCATCGGCGATGCCTCCGCGTGGACCGCCGTCAGCCGTCTCTTCGGCAAACGGCATCACCGCAAGCGAAGCCTTCTGCGATGCAGCAGTGTCGGAATTGGGAAGCACAATTGACGCGTGAGGGGCCGCGGGTACGAGTGACGGTCGCGCCCAGAGCGTAGCGGCAGGTCGTTCGTTGCGGATCGTGCGCCATGCCTCACGAACGGGTCCGAAATCCAGATCCTCCGAAGCAAACAGCTGCGCTGCGGAAGCGAGATGTTCCTCGCACGCGTCAAACTGGCCGCGCTGCGCCAGCCCTTTCAGAAGAGCCACATGCGCGCGCCCGTCGAACGGAGCGAGTTCCAGCCATTTGTCCAGATGCGAAGACATTCTGTCGGCATCCACCGGAAGCTTGTTGACGAGATGTTCCAGGATTGCGGCGTGCCAAGAGCCGAAGCGGCGGCGCTGAGCGATCAGCCAGCTGTTGAAATGCGGGCTGCGGTCGATCTCCAGCCCATCGAGAAAGTCGCCGGCGAACATTCCGGAAAGAGCCTGCAGCCGCTCTAGACCGAGCGTCTCAACGCCCTTGGCGGCGGCCGAGGCTATGTCGACAGCGTCGACGGAAGCACCTCTCAGATCAAGCGCGATCGTGTCGCCTGGTGTCTCGACCCTGCGACGATGCGGTTCATCGAGGATGCCTCTAAGCTTGCTCAGGCACCAGCGAAGCTCGCCGCGCGGGTCGTTCGGCACATCCCACAAAAGCTCGCAGAGGCGGCTGCGGCCGACCGGATGCGGCGCCAGCGCCAGATAGGCGAGCAGCGCACACAGCTTGCGCGATTTTGGGAGCTGGATGATGATGCCGTTGCGTGCGATCGTCAGGGGTCCGAGCAGACGCACGGAAAAGCCGGCCACCTCGCCGCCGAGGCTCGATCGGGTGGATTCCACGTAAGTTTCCACGCCTGCTCCCACGCTGGCCAGTCGGCCTTTGTTTTATCACCAAACGCGACACGGTGCATCCGGCAGCGAATTCCCGCTCCGGATGCCGCCATTGCCGGAGGCAAATGTAGCGCGGCAAGGTCTCGAAACCTCGCCGCCCAAGCCACCGGTCTGTAACCGGCCCGTGACGACAAGAGACAACGACAAAGCGAGGAGATCGACATGTTGCATCAACAGAAAATCAGAACCACCGCCGGGCGCGGCCGTCTGTTTGACAGCGTTCTCGACACGGTCGGCGATACGCCGGTGATCCGCATCAATAATCTCGGACCGGACCATGCCACGATCTATGTGAAGGCCGAGTTCTTCAATCCCGCCGCCTCGGTGAAGGACCGGCTGGCGCTCAACATCATCGAGGAAGGCGAGCGCAGCGGCGCTCTAAAGCCTGGCCAGACCGTGGTCGAGGCGACCAGCGGCAACACCGGCATCGGCCTTGCCATGGTCTGCGCCCAGAAGGGCTATCCGCTGGTGGTGACGATGGCCGACAGCTTTTCTATCGAACGCCGCAAGCTGATGCGCATGCTGGGCGCCAAGGTGGTGCTGACGCCGCGCGCCCAGAAGGGTTTCGGCATGTACAAGAAGGCGGTGGAGCTCGCCGAAGCCAATGGCTGGTTCCTGGCCCGCCAGTTCGAAACCAAGGCCAACGCCGCCATTCACGAAGCGACGACGGCGCGCGAGATCATCAACGATTTCGCCGGCTCGCGGCTCGACTGCTTCGTCACCGGCTACGGCACGGGCGGCACCGTCGCCGGCGTCGGACGCGTGCTGCGCCGCGAGCGGCCGGAGACCCGGATCGTGCTCGCCGAACCGGCCAATGCGCAGCTTATCGGCAGCGGCAAGCCGCAGCAGCGCGGCACCGGCGGCGCGCCTGCCGCCAGCCATCCGGCGTTCGAGCCGCATCCGATCCAGGGCTGGACGCCCGACTTCATTCCGGACGTGCTGCAGGAGGCGATAGACGCAAGCCTCTATGACGAGGTGGTGCCGATTGCCGGGCCCGAGGGCATGAAATGGGCCAAGGCGCTGGCGCAGAAGGAAGGGATTTTCACCGGCATCTCCGGCGGAGCGACCTTCGCGGTGGCGCGGCAGATCGCGGAAAAGGCGGCACCCGGCTCGGTGATCCTGTGCATGCTGCCCGATACCGGCGAACGCTACATGACGACACCGCTGTTCGACGGCATCGAGGCGGAGATGGACGCCGAGGAGACTGCGCTTTCGCAGTCGACGCCCGGCTGCCAGTTTCCGGCGTGACGGCGGCACATCGGGAGCGGGCTGCATGGACACGAAGCCTGGACTGGCCGTCACGGCCACCGAGGAAACGCTTGACCCCTCGAACTGGGCCGACGTGCAGGCCCTGTCGCATCGGATCGTCGACGATGCCGTCGCTTACCTGCGCGATGTCAGAGAGCGTCCGGTGTGGCAGGAGATGCCGGTTGATGTGAGGACCTTCTTCACATCGCCGCTGCCGCGTTCGCCGGCGCCGCTGGCAGAAATCTATGGCGACGTCACCAGGAGTTTGATGCCCTATCCGATGGGCAACGTCCATCCGCGCTTCTGGTCCTGGTATATGGGCTCGAGCAATTTCACCGGCGCGCTCGGCGATTTCCTGGCGGCGCTCCAGGGCTCCAACCTCGGCGGCGGCAACCATGCCGCCGCGCTGATGGACAACCAGGTCGTCGACTGGTGCAAGCAGATGATGGGCTTTCCGCAATCGGCCAGCGGCACGCTGGTCAGCGGCGGCTCGATGGCCAACATCATCGGGCTGACCGTGGCGCGCAACGCCATGGCCGGCATCGACATACGCGAGCACGGCGTTGCCGGCATCGACAAGCCGCTGCGTTTCTACGGCTCCGACCAGCTTCACTCCTGTCACCGCAAGGCGATGGAAGTGCTCGGCCTCGGCAACCGGGCGCTGCGTCGCATCCCGAGCGATGCCGGGCTGCGGATCGACATCGCTGCGTTACGGGCGGCGATCGCCGAGGACCGCGACGCCGGCTTCAAGCCAGCCTGCGTAATCGGTACGGCCGGCACGGTGAACACCGGCGCAATCGACGATCTGCAAGCGCTGGCTGATCTGGCGGCAAAAGAGGATCTGTGGTTTCACGTCGATGGCTGCATCGGCGCTTTGCTTGCGATTGCGCCGGACAATTCGCATCGCGTTGCCGGCATCGAGCACGCCCACTCGATCGCGCTCGATCCGCATAAATGGCTGCACGCGCCATTCGAGGTCGGCTGCGCGCTGATCCGGGATGCCACCGTGCATCGCGGCACGTTCGCGGTGACGCCGGAATATCTGGAATCGACGCCGCGCGGCCTGGCCTCCGGCCAATGGCTGCACGATTACGGCCTGCAGACGACGCGCGGCTTTCGCGCTCTGAAGGTGTGGATGGCGTTGCGAGAGCACGGCATCGAAAAGTTCGGCCGGCTGATCGACCAGAACATCGCGCAAGGGCATTATCTCGGCGCGCTGATCGCGGCCGAACCGGCACTCGAACTGGTAGCGCCGGTGAGCATCAACATCGTCTGCTTTCGCTACCGCGCGGACGGACTGGGCGGGGAGCGCCTGAAAGCGCTCAATACCGAGATCATGCTGAGGCTGCAGGAAGAAGGCATCGCCGCCATTTCCGACACGACGGTGCATGGCCAGCATAGCCTCAGGGTGGCGATCAACAACCACCGCACCCGGCGCGACGATCTGGACCTGCTGGTGCGGGAAACGGTGCGGCTTGGACTGGAGATTTCAAGGCCTGGCGTGGCTCTTCCTTCTTCCCTTCTTGTGGGAGAAGGTGGACGCGAAGCGGCCGGATGAGAGGCGTTCCAGCTTGATACTGACGGCACTCCGTCCGCACCCCTCAACCGTCTTGGCGCTGCGCGCCAATCCACCTTCTCCCACAAGGGGAGAAGGAAGAAGGAGCGGCGCTGGCCCCGACAATTGGTCGTCTGCAAGGCTACGCCTCGAGCCAAACCTTCTCGAAGTGCTGCTCGAGCGACTGGTGCTGCTCGCAGCCATGCACGCCCTTGCGGTAGGTGCGGTAGACCGAGCGCCAGTAGGGCTGGATGATGATGCCGGAATCGCGCAGATTCTGCTCGATCTTGGCCATGAGCTCCTTGCGGGCGCCGGGATCGGGCATCGCCAGCGCCTTGTCGAGCAGACTGTCGAATTCTGGATCGGCGTAGGCGCTCTCGTTCCATGCGGCGCCAGACTTATAAGCGAGCGCCAGCACCTGGACGCCGAGCGGCCGGCCGAGCCACTCCGTGCAGGAGAAAGGATATTTGCTCCAGTCGTTCCAGAAGGTCGCGGCCGGCAGCACGGTGCGCTTGATCTTCAGCCCGGCCTCGCGCATCTGCGCGGCGATGGCGTCGCCGGTGCTCTTCTGCCAGTCGACGTCGACGGAGATGAGTTCGTATTCGTGGTCGGCCTTGCCGGCCTCGGCGAGCAGGGCCTTGGCTTGATCAATGTTGCGGACGGCCGGGCCGATATCGGCATATTCGGGATGCATCGGCCCGACATGATGGTTCTCGGCAGGCTTGCCGCGGTTGTCCATGCCGATCTTCAGCACGGCGGCGTTGTCGACGGCGAGCTGGGCGGCGCGGCGCACCTTGATGTCGTCATAGGGCGGATTGCCGATATTGAACCGCGCGACGATGGTCGAGCCGGTGGCAATTTCCGAATTGCTCAGGCCCATGGAGTCGGTCTGCGCAACCGTGTCGGAGGCGGTTTCGTGGTCGGTGTCGATCTCGCCCGATTCGAAGGCCGACAGCATCGCATTGGGGTCGGAGCCGTAGTCCACCCATTTGATGCCGTCGAGGTAGAACTCGCCCTTCCACCATGGCTTGTCTTTGCGGCGGACTTCGGCGCCGACCTCGGCGTCCCATGCCACGAGTTCGCAAGGCCCGGTGGTGATCGCCAATGCCTTCAGCGGATCGCCGTCGCCTTCATAGCTGCGGTGCATGATCAGCGCCGGGTAGTCGGCCATGCCGGCGATCAGCGAAATGTCGGGCTTGGGCAAATTGAGCCGCACGGTGACGTCGTCGACGCGTTCGATGCCGCCGTCGACGGCTTTCTTGGTGTCGGCGTTGACCAGCGCGCCCATGCGCGCGGCGACCGAATTGCCGGCGACGGACGCATCGCACCAGCGCGTCAGATTGTGGATCACGTCGTCGGCGTTGAAGGTGTCGCCGTTCGACCAGGTGATGCCCTTGCGGACATGCAGCGTCAGCACGCGGGCGTCGTCGCTGGTTTCCCAGCTCTCGAGCAGCCATGGCTCGAAGGTGAAGTCGCGCTTCCAGCGCACCAAATATTCGTTGCACTGGCGGGCGACGTTGGACATCTCGACGCCGTCGAAGGTGCGCGGATCCTTCCAGCCCTTGACGTTCATGGCGACACGCAAGATGCCGCCGCGCTTCGGCTCCTCGGCCCTGGCCGGTGACGGCGCAAGCCCGCCGAGCGCCAGCGCGCCGGTAGCGCTGACGCCGAGCGCAGCCATGGTGGCGAGATATTCGCGCCGGTTCATCTGGCGTTTCTTGAAGCCATCGGCGACGGGCTCGGCCTGCGGATGCAGTTTTCGATCGGTCAGCATGAACTTCATTGTCGTCATTCCCCTGTTGTTGGGCACCTCTGCCGATCGCCAAACGCGGGGGACGGATGCGATCGCCGGAGCGCCATTGCCTCGGGGATGATAGGGCGAGCTCCCGTGGGGGAGTTGTTCGGACTTCCGCAGTTCTTGTGCGCTATTCCGCAAACGGAAGGTCCCCCTCACCCGGATTGCCAACCGAATTACGAAGAGCAATTCGGGGCAATCCGACCTCTCCCCCGGGGGAGAGGAGGTCGCCAGCGTTGATGCCAGCCTCTTCTCCCCAGCGGGGAGAAGGTGGACGCGAAGCGGCCGGATAAGGGGGCCTTCGCAACCTCAGTAAGGCCAGTCGCCTTTGCCGAGCGCGGCGATGGCCGCAACGATGCGGGCGAAGGCTTCGCCGGCGCGCGGCACGGTCTTGCGGGCGCGTAGAAAGCCATGCACGAGGCGCGGCTCCTCATGCCACCAGGCGCGACCGCCGGCGGCCAGGATGCGGTCGCGATAGGACTCGCCTTCCGAGGACAGCGGGTCGCATTGCGCGGTGACGATGACCGTCGGCGGCAGCCCGGAGAAGTCGGTATCGCTGAGCGGCGAAAAGGTCGGGTCGTCTTGCGACTGTCCCTTCGCCGACCGGATCTGGCGATAGAACTCGATGTCGCGCAACGTCAGCAGCGGCGCTTCGGCGTGCTTGACATAGGAGCCGGCGCTCTCTTTGCCAACTGGTTCCGGGCCGCCGAGCTCGGCATAGATCAGCACCTGGCCGATCGCATGGCGAGGATGGCGGTGTGTCGCCTGTGCCACCGCAGCGGCCAGATTGCCGCCGGCGCTTTCGCCGCAGAGCACTATCGGCAGGCCGGCCGTCGCCGCCGCCCATTCGAATACGGCCAGCGCATCGTCGAAGGCGGCCGGATGCAGATGCTCGGGCGCCAGCCGGTAATCGGCGGACAGCACGGCAAAGCCGGTGCCGGCGCAGATCTCGGCGCAGATGTCGTCATGGCTGTCGAGCCCGCCAAGGACGAAGCCGCCGCCGTGATAATAGACAACCATCGCCTGCGGCGCCGTGCCCGCCATCTGGTAACGCCGGACCGGGATCGCACGGTCGCCGGCAGGAACCGCGCTGTCGCTGGCCTTGACGCCGGGTGGGTAGGGCTCGCGAAACATCCGGCACATGGCATCATAGACCGCCCGCTGCCTGTCGATCGGCATGTAGACGATTTCGGGCGGATACCACTCGTTGACCCGATCGATATAGGCCCACAGCTCCGGATCGAGCAGCGTTTGGTATTTTCCGCGCCCTCTCGTTCCGGGTCGCTCGGCCTCAGTGATCATCGCTGCGCGATCCCGCTCAGAGCTCGGCGTAGAGCCGGGCAGCATTTTCATAGCTGAAGCGCAGCGGCACCGAGCCCTCGACCTGCCAGGCTTCGACCGTCTCGCCTGCCAGCAGCCGGCAGGCGCCGTCGGTGGTGGTGACGGCACCGCCATAGAGCCGGTTGGCAAGGTTGAGGATGGCCGTCTGGTGCATCGCCGTGCTGCCGCTGCCGCAGGCATCCTTGACCAGCAGCACTCGAAACCCGAGCGCCACCGCATCCTTGACGGTGGCATCGATGCAGGCCTCGGTCCAGACGCCGGCAACGACCAGCCACTCGATGCCGTCGGCCTTCAGCCGCTCGGCGGCAGGCCCCGCGCGGAAGGCGCTGGCATCGGTCTTGACCAGCATCATCTCGCCTGTCGCCGGGCCCACTTCCGCGCAGATCGCAGTCAGCGGATCGTCCTTGTCGGAAAACGCCGACTTGCCGCTGGCCTCGACCGGGTGGAACGGCCGCGCCGTGGCGAGATCGACGATATAGGCCCAGTGGTAAAGGGGCACATTGTTGGCCCGCGCCGCCTCCTGCAGCCGCTGGACGTTGGCGAGGATGTCGCCATAGCCTTCGACCAGATAGCGCTTGTCCCGCCGATGCTCCTCCTGGAGATCGATGAACACCGCCGCCACCTTGCCGCGCTTGATCGAGATCGGGCTTTTCATGCAAAACTGCCTGTCAACACTCAAACCTGCCTGTCAAGGAACTCGTCCTCATAAGGGAAGCGCGACAGAAGCTCGGTGCCGGTCTCGGTGATCAGGATCTCGTCCTCCAGCTTGACGCCCTCGCGGCCGCCCTTCTCGCCGATATAGCTTTCGACGCTGACCACCATGCCGGGCACGATGACACCGTCGCGGCCATAGGTCTCGTAGTCCATGGCATGCGCGATGAACGGCGTCTCGCCATGCATGCCGACGCCGTGCATGACCGAGGTGTAGCGCTGGTCGACGAAGCGGTCGGGAATTTTCCAGGCCTTTTCGGCAATCTCGCGAAATGCCATGCCCGGCTTGACGACCCCGATATTGTGCTGAACCTGGTCGTGCGCCATCTTGTAGAGCGACTTCTGGTAATCCGTCGGCCTGCCCGGGCCGCAGCGGAAGGTACGCGAGAAATCCGAATAATAGCCGTAGCAGCCGATCGTATCGGTATCGAGCGCCAAGAGTTCGCCCGGCCTGATCTTGCGGCCGCTCGCTTCGTTGAACCAAGGATTGGTGCGCTGGCCCGAGGTCAGCAAACGGGTTTCGATGAACTCGCCGCCTTGGCGGATCACCTCGCCATACATGATGGCGAACAGGTCGTTTTCGGAAACGCCGGGCTTGATCGCCTCGCGCACGGCATAGACGGCGGCCTCGGCGCCAGCCATCGACACCTGCAGGCATTTTACTTCCTCGGGCGTCTTGACCGCGCGCACCGCCAAAATCTCGCCCTGGCAATCCCGCACCTCGCAGCCGCGCTTTTCCAAGGCCAGTGCCTGCAGATGGCTGCAGCGGTCGAGCCCGAGCTTCATCGAGCCGCCGCCATGCGCCTTGAGCAATTCGGCGACCTCATCGGCGAACGGGCCGGCGGTCTCGTCGTCGCGGCCTGACACCGATGACCAGACCAGCTTGGACGGACGCGCCTCGTCGATCGTGTCGAGCACCATCGAGACATGGTAGCTCTGCGGATATTCGAACAACACGATCGGCCCTTCGGTGGCGATGAAGAAGTAGCGCGTCGAGTTGCGCAGGAAATAGCCGAACATGTTGCGCGAGCCGGTGGCGTAGCGCTGGTTGTAGGGGTCGAACAAAACGACGCCGCCATAGCCGGCCTCGCGCATCCAGGCGCGCAGCCTGGCCAGCCGGCCCTTGCGCAGCGCGCCGGCGTCGATGAAGGACGGCTCGGTGTCCGACAGCCACATGCCGCCGGCCGGATCCGCCGCCGCCGGATGGCGCATGCGATCCCTAAAGTCGACATCCTCAGTGCTGTCAGGGTCAAAAACGACGATGCTCATGGGTGCCTCCTGGAAGCGGCGAGGATGGGCCATGCGCCGCGTAGAGGCTGTGCGAGATACCGCAGATGTTGTGCGAAATACCGCTTGAAGTCGTTCCGTAGCGTTCTACGGCGCCCCCCTCTGTCCCTGCCGGACATCTCCCCCTCAAGGGGGGAGATCGGCTCGTCATCGCCGCTTTCGTGAATTTCCACCGTCGCAGGAGGAGCGGAGCATCGAAGCTGCCAATCTCCCCCCTCGTGGGGGAGATGTCCGGCAGGGCAGAGGGGGGCGCTGTCCCGCCAACATCCGAAATACCTAATGCCTCCGCATCACCTTCGGCGCATGGCCATGCTCCTCCCGAAACGCCCGCGCAAAGCTCGACATTGAGGCAAAGCCGCAGGCCAGCGCGACGTCGCGCACCATCAGCGTCGAATGCGCCAGGAGGTCGGCGGCGCGTTTCAGCCTGAGGCGGCGGTAATAGCCGTTGGGCGAGATGCTGAGCTCGGAGCGAAAATTGCGTTCGAGCTTGTCGGAGGAGACGCCAAGCCTATTCGCCAACTCCGCCATGCCGAGCCGCTCCTCCACCGCATCCTCCATGATGGCGATGGCCGACAGCACCAGTTCGTTCTGCACGCCGGTCCGCAGCCTGAGCGGCATCAGCTTGCGGTCGACGCTGGAGCGTAGCGGGCTGTGCACAAACCATTCGGCGACGCCGGCCGCGAGTTCGGCGCCATAATCGCTGGTGATGATCTCCAGCATCATGTCGAGGCTGCCGACGCCACCGGCCGAAGTGAAGCGCTTGCGGTCGATGACATAGAGATCGCGCCTCAGCTCGATATCCGGAAACGCTTCGGTGAAGGCAGCCTGGCTGGTCCAGTGCAAGGTGCAGGCATGACCGTCGAGCAGGCCGGCCCGAGCCAGGAAGAAGGCGGCATCCGCCACCGCGCCGATATGGGCGCCGTCGCGCAGGCTCCTGCGGATCCAGCTCACCGCATCGTGCGCGACGAGATGATCGGCATCGCCGCCCGAGCAGACGACGACGCGATCGACCTTCGGCGCGTCATGGGCGGCAAAGCCGGGCTGGATGATGACGCCGTTCGAGGCCTCCACCGGGCCTTCGGCGGCGCCGACGATGATCCAGCGGTACCAATCCCGCTTGGCCAGCACGTTCGCCGCGCGCAGCGGCTCGATCACCGAGCTGAACGCCATCATCGGAAAGCCTGGGAAGACCAGGATGGCGAAGGTGAGCGGGGTGTCGCCTGCCGTCGGTTGGTTGCGTTGTCGGTTGTTCATAGCTTATGGAGCCAGAAGGATCGGGACGCTACAATTCAGGCAGATGCGCCCTGGGTCAACGGAATAGCGTGCAAGCTTGGGGGTGCGACGCAGAACAATTGCCGCTTGTCGGCGATCCCTCACGCCCCCCTCTGTCCTGCCGGACATCTCCCCCACAAGGGGTCCCGCCGACGTCTCGCTATCCGGCTCAACTGGCCAGCGCCTGATCCAGATCCGCGATCAGATCGTCGCCGTCCTCGATCCCGGCCGACAACCGCACCAGCGAATCCGAAATCCCGATCTCGGCGCGTTTTTTCGCCGGGATCGAGCCGTGCGTCATCAGCGCTGGGTGCTCGATCAGGCTTTCGACGCCGCCGAGGCTTTCGGCCAGCGTGAACAGTTGCGTATGTTCGAGGAAGCGTTTGGTGCCGGCGAGGTCGCGGTCGAGCTCGACCGTGATCATGCCGCCGAAGGCGTGCATCTGCCGCCTGGCGATGGCGTGCTGCGGGTGGCTGGGCAGGCCGGGATAGATGACACGGCGGATGTCGGGACGGCTTTCCAGCCAGTGCGCGATCTTCTGGCCGTTCGACGAATGACGCTCCATCCTCAGCGCCAGCGTCTTCAGTCCGCGCAGCGCCAGGAAACTGTCGAACGGCCCTGAAATGGCGCCGATCGCGTTCTGCAGGAATTTCAGCCGGTCGGCGAGATCCTTGTTGTCGCCGATCACGGCGACGCCGCCGACCATGTCGGAATGGCCGTTGAGGTATTTCGTCGTCGAATGGACCACGATGTCGATGCCGAGCTCCAGCGGCCGCTGCAGATAGGGGCTGCAGAAAGTGTTGTCGGCGACTGAGAGCACGCCTTTGCGCCTGGCAAGTGCTGCGACGCCTTCGAGGTCGACGACACGCAGCAGCGGGTTGGTCGGCGTCTCGACCCAGAGCATTTTGGTTTCCGGGCGGATCGTCGCCTCGACCGCGGCAAGGTCGGTGAAGTCGACGAAGTCGACCTGCAAATTGGCCGAGCGCTTGCGCACCCGTTCCAGCAGCCGGAACGTGCCGCCATAGATGTCGTCGGTCGCGACGATATGCGCGCCTGAATCGAGCAATTCGAAAATGGTTGCGATCGCCGCCAGCCCCGAAGCGAAGGCGAAGGCGGCGGTGCCGCTTTCGAGGTCGGCCACCGCGCGCTCGAAGGCGAAGCGGGTCGGGTTCTGGCTGCGGGCATATTCAAAGCCCTTGTGCACGCCCGGGCTCTGCTGACCGTAGGTCGAAGTTGCATAGATCGGTACCATCACCGCGCCCGTCGTCGGGTCGTGGCTCTGGCCGCCATGGATGGTGCGCGTCGAAAAGGCGAGGCGGTTTTTGCCCGATACGGTGGCTTTGACGGTCATCGGGCGCGCCTCAGATGGTTGATCAGGTCGATGCGTGTTATCAGGCCGATGAATTCGTCGCCGTCGAAGACGATGGCGACCTCGTTGCGATCGAAGACCGGCAGCAACGCGTCCAGCGTCTGGCTGGCTTGCAGCGTGTGCAGGGTAGAGGTCATAGCCGTACTGACCGGGGCCTTGAAGCGGTCCCAGCGGCTGTCATAGGGGCCTTCGACCTTGGCGAGGATATCGCTTTCGTCGATGATGCCGACGAGCTTGCCCTCGTCCAGCACCGGCAGCTGCGAGACATCCGATCGGCGCATGCGGCCATAGGCGTTGAGCAGGCTTTCGTCCGGGCCGACGGACACGACATCGCCGGTGCGGAGCGTGCGCATGACCAGGTCGCGCAGATCGCCATGCTGCTCCTGCTCGGCCAGGCCCTGCTCGACCAGCCAGAAATCGTCGAAGACTTTCGACAGGTACTTGTTGCCGCTGTCGCAGACGAAGGTAACGACGCGCATCGGCACGGTCTGCTCGCGGCAATAGCGGAGCGCTGCCGAAAGCAGCGTACCGGACGACGAGCCGGCGAGAATGCCTTCCTTCGAAAGTAGGTCGCGCACCGCAAGCATGCTCTGCTTGTCGGGGATGGAATAGGCCTTCCTGACCAGCGACAGATCGGCATTGGGCGGCACGAAATCCTCGCCGATGCCTTCGACGGTCCAGCTTCCGGCCTCTACCATCTTGCCGGTCTTGATCAACGGTGCCAGCACCGAGCCGACCGGATCGGCCAAAATCATCTCGGTCTTCGGCGAGACTTTCGCAAAATAGCGGCCAAGCCCGGTCAGCGTGCCGCCGGAGCCGACGCCGACGACCACCGCATCGACATCGCCTCCGAGCTGTTGAAAGATTTCCGGCCCGGTCGAGGTTTCGTGGGCCAGCGGATTGGCCGGGTTGGCAAACTGGTTGGCGTAGAAGGCGCCGGGCAACTCGGCGGCGATCTTTTCGGCCATGTCCTGATAATATTCGGCATGGCCCTTGCCGACATCGGAACGCGTCATGCGCACTTCCGCGCCGAGCGCCCGCAGATGCTGGATTTTTTCGCGCGACATCTTGTCGGGCACGACGAGGATGATGCGGTAGCCCTTGGGGATGCCGACCTGGGCGAGACCAAGACCGGTATTGCCGGCGGTCGCCTCCACGATCGTCCCGCCGCGTTTCAGTTTGCCCTGTTTTTCGGCGGCGGCAATCATCGACAGCGCGATGCGGTCCTTGATCGAGCCGCCGGGATTCTGGCTTTCGAGCTTGATGAACAGCCGGCACTTGCCGATGTCGAATTTGGTCAGCTCGACGACCGGTGTCTGCCCGATCAGGTCGAGAACCGAGGCATAGGGCGGGCGCAGGCGGGACGATGCATCGTCCGGTGCCACGATCTTGTGCTTGCTCATGTCAGATGCTCCGTTGCCAGAATGAGCAACCGCCCTGGAAGACGGCAACCTACCGTCTTTTCCAGCCGTTTGCCGTTGGAAAGAAGATAGATCGTGCCAATCCGGCGGCCAGCAGGGGAATGGAATTTCGCGAAAGCTTCGCCGGCCTGCAGGCAGGGCAAAAGATTTGCAGAACCTGCCTGGGACTAAACGCACCATCTCGTTCGTTGCCGCCGCCGATTCCGCCATGCTACCCGGCGTTGGGCGAACAGCAATGCAGGGAACGGCCGATGAAGATTCTTGCCTATGACAATTTCAGGCCCGGCGTCACGCTCGACGATTTGCGGCCTTATCTGCGCGACGAAGTTTCGAATGTCTGGCGGCTCTGGAAGGCGGGGATCGTGCGCGAGAATTATGCGCGCGGCGATATTGGCGGCGTCATCATCGTCTTCGAGCTCGACAGCGTCGCGGAAGCGCGGCGCTACACCGAGGACTTCCCGCTGTCCAAGGCCGGGCTGCTGGAATGGCACTTCATCGCCTTCGACGCGCCATTGCCGCTGGAATTCCTGTTCGATCCGACGGTCGATATCGCCAAGCCATGGGACCGGACTGCGGCATGATCCGGGCGAGCGACGGGATCGAAATCCCGGCCAGCCTGGCTGAGTGGTGCGATCCGCGCCGCACGGCGCTGGTGGTCTACGACATGCAGGTCGGCATCTGCCGCCAGGTGGCCGGCGCCGCGACCATCGTCGAGCGTACCGGCACGGTGCTGGAAGCGGCGCGCATGGCCGGAATGCGGGTGGCGTTCACGCGCCATCTGTCGCTGCCGCGCAAATGGATGGGCGCGACGCAGCTGCGCACCGCCATGGCCTGGCAGCGGCGCGACAGCCCCGACACGGTCGAGCCGTGGTTCCCGCGCGATGCCGAAGCGACGCGGATCGTGCCCGAGCTGGAACCCCGCGATGACGAGGCGGTGTTCGACAAGCTCACGATGTCGGCCTTCGATTCCACCGCGCTCGGCTTTGCCTTGCGCGATTGCGGCGTGCGCACGATAGCGCTCGCTGGCATCGCCATGGAGATCGGCATCGAGCCGACCGTTCGCCAGGCGACCGACAATGGCTTCGTCGCTATGGTAATCGAGGACGCCTGTGGCTTCGGGAACCGCGAAGCGCGCGCCCGCTCGATGGCGACGCTACGCTTCCTCGGCGAAGCCGTCGTCACTGACGTCGCAAGCTTCTGCAGCGCGCTTGCCGGTGCGGGTTGAGGGCAGTCGGCTTGCCGGCGCGACCCACCGTTTCACGGGAACGCCGAACCGCTCTATGCCTTTGTTTTCAGGCAATTGCAGATGGAAAAACCGCTCCGCGCTTTTCCCGGAATTGATCTAGGTGGTGGCTGCGCCATCGGTGCGAAAACGCACGCCCTCGGCGCGGCCATGCACGCTGCCCCAGTCATAGAGTGCCTGGAGCGCAGCGGCGAGATCACCGCCGCGACCGGTCAAGGCGTAGCGCCCCTTGCCGTCGGGCGACGTCTCGAGCGTGACGAAGCCGATCTCGACAAGCTCGGCCAGGCGCTGCGTCAGCATCTTGTCCGAGAGCGAGGGGATCAGCCGGCGCAGGTCGGAATAGCGCATCGGCTGTTCCTTGATGCGCGCCAGGATCACCGTCTTCCATTTGCCGCCGAGCGCGTCGAGCGCGAACTCGACCGGACAGCCGTAGAGTCTTCCGCGTTGGGTCATGCGCCATGGTAGGCAAGGCACGGTGACGACGGAAGCAGAATTTGCCCGGTCATCTGGCCAGGGTCGCGGCTCACGGCCTGGCCGTCTACAAAATCCATGGAGGAGAACGAAGATGAGCGTCCGCGACACCGATCCGGTCAATGCGAGACAGCCGAAACGTGTGGCGTCATCGCCAACCCGGCTGTCTCGACCACCACGGGCTGGACGGTCGGCTTCTGGTGGAGCGAGCTCCCGCACCCCTGGTTCGCCTTCACCGAACGCGGCTATGCGGTCGAGATCTTTTCACCCGACGGCAGCGGTCTTGCATCCGAGATCGCGTCAAGACAGAGGCGGCCTCATCCGAGCAAGCGCTTGCTCAGCCGCGCGCACTGCACGCGAATATCGGGAATGGCGTCGATTTCGAAGAAGGTGCCGCGCGTCAGTGGCCCGACGGCGAGGATCTTGGCGGATACCGTGCCGTCGCCGGCGATGACCTCGCAGTTCGCGGTCACGTCGAGGCCGAGGCGCAGCGGATCCGGCCGTGCCAGCCCACGCTCGACCAGCGACCGCACCACGCTGTTCGAGGTGGTCGAGATGTCCCTGGCGATGCCTGTGCAATCATAGATGCGAGCAAAGTCGAACCTTTCGAGGTGCTGCGTGTGGCGCGACTGGACCTGTACGCTGAAACCGTCGCCGGCGGCGATCTCGACGACGCGCCCGGCGACAAGGCGGATGCGGCCCGCTTGCACCGCCTCGGCAACGCGGGCGTAGACTTCCGGCGCCATGCGATGGCGGTGGATGTCCCACCAGGCCTTGGTGTGCTCGACGAAGCGGCGCTTGGCCGAGGACGGCCAGTTCTGCCAGATCATCTGGTTGAAGGGTCTCAGACCGTCGACGACGTCGCGCCAGTCGATGCCGGCCTTCTGGTTTTCCCGGATCAGGTCGCGGAACCAGCCGACGAAATAGGAAAGCTGGGTGCCGAGCGGAATGTCGGCAACGTCGAGCTTGATCGGATTGCCCTTGCGATGCGGCGAAGGCAGCAGGCCGCGCCGAGACACCGCGACGATCGCGCCGCGGTGGCCGCGCTGCTCGAGCGACAGGAAGGCATCGACCATGCTCAAGCCCGTGCCCAGCACCAGGACTCGGGCTTCGGGGTCGAGCGCAGTGTCCGCCTCGGATCCCATCCTGATCGCATGCCCCTGCCCCGCCCCCGGCTCTTCGTCGTGGCCGGTGGCGAGCACGGCAAGATGCGCAACCACGCTGGTGCCGTTGGCCAGCGCCACTTCGACACCTGACGCGGTCGGCGAGATCGACAGGCTCTCCTCGCGGATCAGGCGCAGCCGGCCCGTCTGCTGCTCACGCGCCTCGAGCTCGTCGAGCAACTCCTTGAGATAGCGGGCGTAGACGCTGCGCGGCGCATAGACCGGCGCCTGTTCCGGCGTTGCCAGGCCGCGTTCAAGCAGCCAGCGCGAGAAATTGCCGGGATCGTCGGCATAGGCGCTCATGCCCGACGCGCTGACATTCAGCACATGCGCCGACAGCAGGGTTGAATAGGCCATGCCTTGCCCAAAATGCGGGCGTTTTTCGATCAGGCTGACACGTAGATCGGGATTGGGCGACTTCAGCAGATGCGCGGCAAGCACGACGCCGCTGGCACCGCCGCCGACAATGATGATCGAACTTGGCGTAGCGCGCCCGGTCATACGCAAACCAGCTGTCCTGGCGATCGTCGCCAGCTCAGGAGAGATTGGTTCAGGCCTGGATTTTCAATGCCGCCGAAAAATCCTCGTCGCCGGCGATGTCGCGCATTTCGGCGAGGCTGCGCTGGTCCAGCACCTCGGCGATGGCCTGCCGGACCTCGAGCATCAGGTGTCGGACTTGGCATGTCGCCTCGTTGCAGTCTTCGCAGCGCTGATACTGGGTGCGGCTGGCGCAAGGAATGGGGGCAAGCGGTCCGTCGAGCACGCGCACGACGTGGCCGACCTTGATCTCGTCCGCCGGGCGTGCCAGCCGGTAGCCGCCCTCCTTGCCCTTGCGGCTCTGAACGAAACCGGCATTGCGCAATTCGCCAAGAATGGCATCGAGGAACTTCTTCGGAATATTGTTTCCTGTGGCGATGTCGTTGACGAAGGCGAGCTTTCCAACCGGCAGGCGCGCCAGATGGACGAGCGCCTTGAGGCCGTATTTACCTTTTTTCGTGAGCATAACCCGCACGTTTCTCTGTCATGCGATGACGCAAGGCCACCGGTTGCGAAACGCCTGGCGTGCCTCCCCGCCGCGTCCAAGCTGTCACTACAGATAAATTCTAGTGACATGATATACAAGCCGAGAAACGTTGATTTTGCTTCGTTTTCACGCCGCAATGGCCATTTTGGCCGGCGGGGCTTGTGCTCTTGGAAGCACAGAAGCCGCCGCGAATGGCGCACCGGCAAACGGGCCGGCGGCAGGAATGTCCCGATCGGCGAGAATACCGACAGCAGCTTCTGCCCCTGAATTTGAAGGCCAAAGCATGCCGCGCGCGGCAACAAGGAGGGTGGCGTCGCTCATCGTCCTCTCCAATCCTTCAATGTCGATAAGGATACTAGACTTAACCGCGAACACAGGGAACTTGATTCCAATTTCCTGGCCATCCACAGCATGGATTTGCCGATGCAGGGGCGAAAACGGGAAAATCGTTGTTGCGCGCATGGACGACGTGGAAGAGGTTCCCGGGCAAGGACGATGGTTCTCACCCGGGCCATCACCCAGAAGCGCGGGAACTGCCATAGCCAGATGACTTTTTCTAACAAGACCGCACCGATTGGAAGGATTTAACTCTACAAGAACGATAGAGTTAGATGACTATGAAACGCAATCCGGGTTTTTCTCGTTTCCAGGAGCCTTTCATGTCCACCATTTCGCGACGTATCGTTCTCTTGTCCTCGGCGGCTCTGGCGGGCGCCGCCTTCCTCGGCCCGGCCGATGCGCGGGACCTCAAGATCACTATCGGCTACCAGACGGTGGTCGAACCCTCGAAGGTGCCGCAGGCCGACGGCGCCTATGAGAGCGCGACCAAGGCGACAATCGACTGGCGGAAATTCGATTCCGGCGCCGACGTGATCGCGGCGATCGCTTCCGGTTCGGTCGACATCGGTTATGTCGGCTCGAGCCCGCTGGCGGCGGCGGCGAGCCGCGAGCTTCCAATCCAGACAATCTTCGTTGTCGGGCTGATCGGCGAATCCGAGGCCCTTGTCGCCCGCAACGGCGCCGGCATCGAGAAGGCCGCCGACCTTGCCGGCAAGAAGGTGGCGGTGCCCTTCGTTTCGACGACGCATTACAGCCTGCTTGCCGCGCTGAAGCATGAGGGTGTCGACCCGAAGTCGGTCGATATTCTCAATCTGCGGCCACCGGAGATCGCGGCGGCATGGGCGCGAGGCGACATCGACGCCGCCTATGTATGGGATCCGGCACTCGGCCAGATCAAGACGACGGGCAAGGTCGTGCTGGATTCCTCCCAGGTCGCCGCCTGGGGCGCGCCGACCTTCGACGCCTGGATCGTGCGCACCGACTTCGCCGAAAGGAACCCGGAAGCGGTGCGCGACTTCGTCAAAGTAACGGGCGCAGCCTATGCCGAGTTCCTGGCCAAGCCGGACGCCTGGTCGGTGACGTCGCCGCAAGCGGCGAAGATCGCCACGATCACCGGCGCCAAGCTGGAGGACGTGCCGCAACTATTGAGGGGCTATGTCTTCCCGACGCTCGAGGAGCAAGCCTCGGACAAGTTCCTCGGTGGCGGCACGGTCAAGGCGGTCGAGGCGACATCGGCCTTCCTCAAGGAGCAGGGCAAGATCGACGCCGTGCTGCCGGATTATTCGGAATACGTGTCGTCGAAATATGTCAGCGAAGCGCTTGCCTCGAACTGACGCCAACGCGCGCGGTTCTCCTTCCCTGACGCCGCGTGCTCCCTGCCCCGAACCGCTTGCGAGGAGCGGCTTCGGGGCAGACAGATTCGGAATATCGGCGAGGTTCCCATGACGCATCTCGTGCTCGACAAGGTCTCGGTCCACTATGACGGTCAGCCGGCGCCGGCGGTCGAAAATGTGTCGATTGAGATCGCCAAGGATGACTTCGTCGTCCTGGTCGGCCGCTCCGGCTGCGGCAAGACGTCGTTGCTCAATGTCGCTGCGGGCCTGGTCCAGCCTGTGCGCGGACGCGCCACGATTGGCGGCAGGCCGATCACGGCGCCAAGCTCTGAGCGCGCCGTCGTGTTCCAGAACGACGCGCTGTTTCCGTGGCTGACCGCGCGGGAAAATGTCGCCTTTGCGCTCAGGCTGCGCGGTGTCAGGGCGGCTGAACGGGCGCGGCGCGCCGACAAGCTTCTGGCGCTGGTGAAGCTCGACGGCGCCGGCGACAAGCGCATTTGGGAGCTTTCCGGCGGCATGCGCCAGCGGGTCGGCCTGGCCCGGGCGCTGGCGGCCGAGCCGCAATTCCTGCTGCTCGACGAGCCGCTGGGCGCGCTCGATGCGCTGACACGCGAACGCATGCAGACAACGCTGCTCGATCTGTGGACGGCAAGCCAGGTCGGCGTGCTGATGGTCACGCACGGCATCGAGGAAGCCCTGGTGCTGGCAACCCGTATCATTGTGCTCGCTCCCGGCCCTGGCCGGGTGGTGTGGAGCTTCGAGACCGGCTTCAGCCGGCGCTATGCAGCCGGCGAGGCCATTCGCAGCATCAAGGCCGATCCCGCCTTCGCCGCGGCGCGCGGCGAGCTGACCGACGCGATCTTCGAAGGGGAGGCAGCATGACCATTACCTCCTATACCGAGCGGCCGCAGCGCTCCAAGGTCGACGACGGAGGCGACGCGCTGTCGGTGCCATGGTCGCGGCCGCGGCCGAGACGCAGCCGCGTTTCGGCCCGCGTGGTTAGCGCGATCACCATTCTGATGATGCTGGCGGCGTGGACGGTATCGGCCCGCCTGCAATTGGTGTCGCCGGTTTTCCTGCCGTCGCCCGTGGCAGTCTGGAACAAATTTGCCGTCGTCGCCCGTGACGGCTTTGTCGACGCGACGCTGCTCCAGCATATCGCCGCCAGCGTGTGGCGGGTGTTTGCGGCGTTGATCATCGCCCTTGTCATCGGCGTTCCCATCGGCCTGGCTATCGGCATCAGCACGATCGGGCGCGGCATCTTCGATCCGCTGCTCGAATTCCTGCGGCCGATCCCGCCGCTCGCCTATCTGCCGCTGATCATTATCTGGTTCGGCATTGGCGAGCCGTCCAAGATCCTGGTGATTGCCCTTGCCATGCTGGCGCCGGTTGCGCTGTCGACGGCATCGGGTGTTCGCGGCGTCTCGCAGGAGCGCATCAATGCAGCGCGCTCGCTTGGCGCCACGCAGCGCCAGGTGATCAGGCACGTCATCCTGCCCAGCGCGCTGCCCTCGATCCTGACCGGTCTGCGCATCGCGCTCGGCGCCGGCTGGTCGACGCTGGTTGCCGCCGAACTGGTGGCAGCGACGCGCGGGCTCGGATTCATGATCCAGTCCGCTGCCCAGTTCCTCGTCACCGACGTGGTGGTGATGGGCATACTGGTGATCGCGGCCATTGCCTTCGTGCTCGAATTCATCATCCGCAGGATCGAGCGGGTGCTCGTCCCGTGGGCGGGGCGGGAGTAACCGGACCGGAGACGTGACGATGCCCCATTCCACCGCTGTACTGTTTGCGCATTTCGGCCATTGGCTCCGCCTGATCAAGGCCGGAGACAAACAGCCGCCTGACGGCGAACGCAAAACGCCGACGCCGGTCCAGCTGGATGCCGAGCGCAACCGCCTGCCACCGCGCGACGAAAGTTTCTACTGGGGCTGGCAATACTGGTCGCGGTGACCGGGCTGCCACGGTCCGCTGTGTGCTGCTCTGAAGGGAGCTTGAGCATGGACGCCTGCTCAACCACGCGAGCGGTTCGCCCAGGCCAGGCCGCCCAGGCCGACCAGCACCGTCACGATGCCGGCATAGAGCCATTGCGACTGGCCGGTCATGAAGCTGCCCTGGACCCAACCGATGCCTTGCAATGACCACAGCACGCCGATGGCGAGCACAATCAAGGCCAGCAGATTTTTGATCAATCTCATCGTTGCAAACTCCTTTTCAAAGTCGATCGCCAGCCGTGCCCTCGTACCGGTGGAAGAGCGAAAAGAAGCGGCCCGATCACGTCATCTTCTACTTAGATGCTAACCTCTGATCTTGCGCAACACATGCGGCGATCGGAGCAAAGATCATCAAGGAAGCTGTGCCGCTCTGCGGGAAATCTCTGACAAATTGTTTCGCACCGACTCCAAACGTGTAACATTGTCATGGAACCGACAGATCATTGCCGCATTTGCTGCCTCATTCGCCCCTAACCGCTGCGGGTCTGTCAACGGAGCCAGTCCCCAACACATGAACAAAAGCAACCGGACCGCGCTTGTCGCGGCCACTATCGCGGCTGGCCTGATGGTCGGCGCATCCAGTGCCAGCGCCGCCGCTCAGTGCGGCCGTGCCTCCTGGTACTCACTGCATTCCAGAACCGCTTCCGGCGAACGCATGAACCCGTCGGCGCTGACCGCAGCGCATCGCAGCCTGCCGTTCGGCACCAAGCTGAAGGTGACCAACCGCAACAATGGCCGCAGCGTCGTCGTGCGTATAAACGACCGCGGCCCGTTTATCAGGGGCCGGATGCTCGATCTGTCGAAGGGCGCCGCCAGCCAGCTTGGCTTCATCAGCTCGGGTCACACCGCTGTCTGCATGGCACGGGTCTAACGGCCGCCACGGCCGGACACCGCCTCCGACGCTCGTCCCCAATAGCCGTGCTGCTTGCCAGGCCTTCGCAGGTGCACATTGAGCCGGCTGTTGCCGTTCCAGGCGGATTCTCAACGCCTTGGACGAAAGAACGAGCATAAATCACGCAAGTTGACGTATTGCATCGCAGCAGATTGTTGCTAACTTCCCCGCAAGGCATTCAAGGCTCGGCGCTGCTCGTCGGCCCTTCGATCGCAGTCGGCAGCGGGGTTCTCGATGTTCTACCAGCTCTACGAACTGAACCACGCAGCTTTGCAGCCGGCCCGCCTCTATGCCGATGCGATGCGCCTGTTCTACTCCAATCCGCTCAATCCGGTTTCACACACGTCCTGGGGCCGCTCGGTTGCGGCAACGGCCGAACTGTTCGAGCGCACGACGCGCCGCTACGGCAAGCCGCAATTCGGCCTGACCAAAACCGTGGTCGACTGGAAAACCGTCGAGGTCAGCGAACGCACCGTCTGGTCGCGGCCGTTCTGCAACCTGGTCCGTTTCGAGCGGGCGGTTCCGGCCGGGCGCCGGCCGGATCCGAAGCTGTTGATCGTCGCGCCGATGTCGGGCCACTACGCGACGCTGCTGCGCGGCACGGTAGAGGCGATGCTGCCCTATGCCGACGTGCATATCACCGACTGGGTCGACGCCCGCATGGTGCCGCTGGCCGACGGCAGCTTCGATCTTGACGACTATATCGACTACATCGTCGACATGCTGCATGCGCTAGGCCCCGACACCCATGTGATGGCGGTGTGCCAGCCTTCGGTGCCGGTGCTGGCGGCGGCGGCACTGATGGAAGCCAAGGGTGATCCGTTCGTGCCCTCGACGATGACGCTGATGGGCGGGCCGATCGACACGCGCCGCAATCCGACGGCTGTCAATCTGCTGGCGCAGGAAAAGGGCATCGACTGGTTCCGCGACAACGTCATCATGCGCGCGCCCTGGCCGGTGCCGGGCTTCGGCCGCGAGGTCTATCCTGGCTTCCTGCAGCTTTCGGGGTTCATGAGCATGAACCTCGACCGCCACATCATCGCCCACAAGGACTTCTTCATGCATCTGGTGAAGCATGACGGCGACAATGCCGAGAAGCACCGCGAGTTCTACGACGAATATCTGGCGGTGATGGATCTGACGGCGGAATTCTACCTGCAGACCGTCGACACCGTGTTTGTCCGCCAGGCCTTGCCCAAGGGCAAAATGACGCATCGCGGCGTGGCGGTCGACCCTTCGGCGATCCGCAATGTCGCCCTGTTCACGGTCGAGGGCGAGAACGACGACATCTCCGGCCTTGGCCAGACCAAGGCGGCGCACGACCTGTGCATCAACATCCCGGCCGACAGGCACGCCCATTACATGCAGCCGGCGGTCGGCCATTATGGGGTGTTCAACGGCTCGCGCTTCCGCTCCGAAATCGTGCCGCGCATCGTCGATTTCATTACCAGCTACGGCCGTCAGAATCGGGTTGCGGTGAAGCCCAAGCTGGTCAGGACCGGCAAGAAATAGGCGACCAGTGATGATGCCCGTCAATCCGCATCAGGTCGGTCAATGCCAAAATCATCGGTCGGCGGGGCCGTGCGGCCGTCGACCTGTTGCACAATAGTCGCGTTGGCGCCACGCGGGTAACCATGCCGCAAAAATCAATCCATCCTCATAATTGACACGGGCTGTAAATACCCCTTAACGTTTCGTTAACAACAAGGGACAAGCGGGGACAATGATTTCCTCACCAATGGCGAGAACGCTGCGCCTGTGCGCGCTGGCCGGACTTACTGTGGCGGCAGGTTGGGCCGGTTCGGCCTCGGCAGCCAGCCCGATGATAACAGGTGGCCCGACCTCGCAGCCGATCGGCCATTATGATTTCTGCAAGAGCTACGCGTCCGAATGCTCGATCCGCCCGAAGGATCTGTCGCCCGCCAGCCTGACCGGCTCGCTGTGGCGCAAGCTGCTCAGCGTCACGGCAAAGGTCAACGCCGCCGTCAAGCCGGAGAGCGACTTCGACATCTACGGCAAGGACGAGGTCTGGGCCTATCCCGACAAGGGTGTCGGCGACTGCGAGGACTATGTCCTGGAAAAGCGCCGTGAGCTGAACCGGCTTGGCGTCTCGTTTGCCGATCTGCTGATGACCGTCGTGCGCAAGCCGGATGGCGAAGGCCACGCCGTGCTGACGGTGCGCACCGACAAGGGCGACTACATCCTTGACAATCTGACCGACCAGGTCCGTTCCTGGGACCAGACCGGCTATCGTTTCCTCAAGCGGCAGGCGATCGACAATACCGGCCGCTGGGTCTCGATCCGCGGCGGCCAGCAGGTGCTGGTCGGCTCGGTCCAGTAACCAAGCAACTCATTTCGGCCGTGCCAGCGCGGCGCGGATCGACGCAATGATGCGGCGAAGCTCGGCGTCGTCGAGCTTTTCAATGTTGTCGGCCAGGAGATTGGCAAGCTCGGTCGCCGCCGGGCTAAGGCCCGACGTGTCGAGCTTGACGCGCGGATGCGAGGTTTCAGCCAGCCGCGCCAGTTCCTCGGCGTCATCCCAAATGATGTTGAAATAGCCGATGATCTTCTGGATCAGCGTCCAGCTCGGCGCACCGCGGCGGCCATGTTCCAGCGCCGAGAGATAGGCTGCGCTGACGCCGATCGCCTTGGCCATGTCCTTCTGGCTGACGCCGCGCTCGTTTCGCAGCACGCGAAGCTTTTCGCCGAATGGGGTCACAAGCGCACCTTCATGGGTGCATCCTCATAGGTGCGTCCCTCATGGGCATGTCCTCATGAGCGCGCCCGCCGCAAGCGGATATAGAGCGCACCCGAGCCGCCATGTTTGCGGGCGGCATGGTCGTGGCTGGAGACGAGGGGCCGGAAGGCGGGTGTCGACAGCCATGACGGCACGGCGCGCCGCAAGACGCCATCGCCGCCCGACGAGGAACCCTTGCCGGTGATCACCAGGACATAGCGGATGCCGCCGGCATGCGCCCGGTGCAGAAAGGAAAACAGCAGCGAATAGGCTTCGTCCTGGGTCAGGCCATGCAGGTCGACGCGGCCTTCGATCGGCAGCCGGCCCTTCGACAGCTTGTCCAGCGTCGGTTCGTCGAGTGCGTGGGAGACATGCTGCGCCTTCTGCTTTGCGGCCGTGGCAGCATTGCCCGCGACCTGTGCCGGCGGCGGCTGCCTGGTCTCGTCGATCTCCGGCCCAACGTGCGGAATTTCGACGGCGGTTTTGCCCTTGAGCGGCTTTGCCGTGCGCGCCACCAGGTTCCACAGCACCCGGTCGTCCTCGCTCAGCCTGTCGATGCGCCGGGTCATCGGCCTGCTCCTGAAACCAGCGACCGGGGGATCAGCGCATAAAAATCTGCGGCGTTGCGGATAACGCCGGCGATCTCGCCGGCCGCATCGCCCGACCCGGCAAACAGATCACCGCGAGCCGGCCCGGTGATCGCCGAGCCGGTGTCCTGCGCGATCATCAGCCGCCGGAACGGTTTTCCGTCGAAGACGGTCAGCGACGGTGCATCGATATGGAAGGGCGTGCCGAACGTGTGCAGCAGCCGGTCGACGGCGATCGAGCGGCCGGGTGTCAGCGCCACCTTGGCGGCAGCGATCGGGCCGAGCTCTGGGTCGTCGACGCCCATCTCGCGGAAGAAAATGTAGGAGCGGTTGCGCCAAAGGATCTCGTCGACGCGTTCCGGATGCGCCTTGAACCAGGCACGGATCGACTGCATCGTCACTTTCTGCAGCGGGATCTCGCCTTCCTCGCTCAAGATCTTGCCCGGTCCGGTAAAGCGCTGGCCGGATTTGGCGGCATAGGTGATGCGGCGAAGCCTGCCGTCGGTCATCTTGAGCCGCGCCGCACCCTGCACGTGGATGAAGAAGGCGTCGACCTTATCGGCGAGCCAGGCGATTTCCAGCCTTTTTCCGGCAAGCGCGCCGCATTCGATCTCGCCGCGGTCGAAATATTCGACCGGGCCGTTCGGCGCCGCACGTGCGAAGGCGAGATAAGGATCCATGCCGGAAGGACGATTGCCGTCGTCGACGTCGACAAGATCGGCCGGGCGCGACAGCAACGGCACCGAAAACCGTTGCGTGCGTACCGGCGAGGCTTCGACCTCCGGCTCGTAAAAGCCGGTGACCAGGCCCGGACCACCATCTTCGGCATCGATACGGGCCGGCACGAAGTGGCGCTCGAAAAAGCTTCGGGCCTGCAACCGATTCGCCGGCGAAACGGTGCGCGCTTCGGCATAGGCGTCGGCAAAGCCATTGTAATCGACGCCGAGCGCGCCGGAGCGGTAGGGTTTGGTCAGGATATGAAAGGCCGAGCGGCGAAAGGCCTCAAAGGCAGGGAAATGGTCGTCCTCGCCCCAGCCCGGCAATTCGCCAAAGGATTTTTCGCTGAAGGCTCGAGAAAGCGACACGACAGCCTCCGCCGCCGTCCAGTTCAGTCTTCTTCTTCGGTGGCGACGAGCTTCCAGTTCGGATCGCGCGAGCGCGCGTCACGAGCGAAGGTCCAGACATCCTTGACCTCGGCGACGGTTTCGGGATCGCCGTCGATGACGGCGCCGGCCTTGTCGCGGGTCGCCGAAATCAGTTCGCTGACGATGCGCAGCGTGATGTGCGCCTCGCTGCCCTTCATCTCGGCCGAAACGATGTCGGCCTTGTCGATGCCGACGAAGGAGGACTGGATCTTTTCGGCTTTCGCCTCACGGTCGCCGATGGCCGCGACGAAGCCGTCATAGACCTCGCGCGACAAAAGGTTCTTCAGCGTTTTGCGGTCGCCATCGGCGTAGGCCATGACGATCATCTCGGAGGCCATCTTGGCGCCGGCGACGAAGGTCTTCGGATCGAAGGTCGGATCATTGTCCTTGATCGCCCGCAGGCCCCGGTTGAGATCGGTATCCGGCTTGGCAAAGGCATCGATCGCCACATAGGCATCGGCCGCCGGCTCTCCCGCCAGGCGCTTGCGCGGCAGCGAGACCACGTTCTCGGGTTTCTGGGCGGCATCCTTGTCGTTTTTGCGCGCTGCCGTATATGGATCGAAGGGTGGGCGCTCGTTGCCCGTGCGTCGGCCAAGCACGTTGCGCAGCTGGAAGAAGATCACCACCGCCGCAATCAGAAAGAAAATCGTGCCGAAGTCGAAGAAGCCCATATCTTGCGCCAATCAATCCCTGCTTTGGCCGGACCAGCGGCCAAGCAAGGGCCGCGATCACATAGCGTTCAGTATCCAAAGCATATAGAACGCATGGCGCAATCATTCAAATCAAAGGCAGCCATACCTATCTAACAGCTCTGGTGCCAGCGGCGATTGCTCGCCGGCCGGCAAAACATCGAAAACGATCGGTCAAGATTTGCGTATTTCGCTGCTTCCCCTGTTCATTCTCGCGCTTCCGCTGCTGGAGATAGCCGGTTTCGTTATTGTCGGCCGCCAGGTCGGCGCGCTGGCGACAGTCGGCTTGGTGCTGGCCTCGAGTGTCGCCGGCGCCCTGCTGCTGCGGCACCAGGGTTTTGGCGTGATGGCCAGGGTACGTGCCGAAATGGATGCCGGGCGTGATCCGAGCGGCCAGCTTGCGCATGGCGCCATGATCGTGCTGGCCGCGATCCTTTTGATCATCCCCGGCTTCATCTCGGATATTTTCGGCCTTCTGCTGTTCCTGCCGCCGGTGCGCGATCTTGCCTGGCGGATGCTGAAAGGCCGCATCGTGCTGGCAACCGATTTCAGCAGTGGTTTGCGGGCAAGGCAACGCGGCAAGACCATCGATCTCGACGACGGCGACTATTCGCGGGCCGACGACCATACGCGCGGACCGGGTTCTCCCTGGCGCCGCCTCAAGGACGAGTAGCTGCAAGGCAACCGGCGTCTTTTGCAAACTTGTCTTGTCGGGCCGGTCATGATAGCGAACGCCCGAATTTCAATCCGGTCAGCAACGCTGCCCAGGCAAAAGGACCACAGCTTATGGCCAGCAACGACGACGCGCCGACCGGCGCAGCCAACGGTAATGGAAATGCGGCGCAGCCTTCGCTCAACGTGCTTGCGCAATATGTGAAGGACCTGTCCTTCGAAAGCCCCGGCGCACCGAACTCGTTGCGCGGCCGCGACAAGGCTCCGGGCATCGCCATCAACGTCAACGTCAACGCCAATCCGCTTTCGGACAAGCAGTTCGACGTCAATTTGACGCTGAACGCCAAAGCGTCGTTCGACCAGGAAGTGCTGTTCAACGTCGAGCTGGTCTATGGCGGCGTCTTCTCCATCAGCGGCTTCCCGCAGGAGCACATGCTGCCGATCCTGTTCATCGAATGCCCGCGGCTGCTGTTCCCGTTCGCCCGGCAGATCATCGCCGAGGCAACACGCAATGGCGGCTTCCCGCCGCTGATGCTAGACCCGATCGATTTCGCGCAGATGTTCCAGCAGAAGTTGGCCGAAGACCAGGCTGCCGCCGCCAAGGTCAAGGTGAGCTGAGCGCGGCTGTCTCGCTAGCGTTTGGAAAAACCCGGCGCGAAGCCGGGTTTTTTATAATGATGTCCCGCCCGACAGGCTGAAGGCCAATCGGACGCAAGCGTCGATGGTTCTCTTCAGCGGCAAGTCGAATATCTTCGAGATTAGCCGAATATCACTGCGCCTTCGTCATCCCAGGGCGGAGCAGGAGCGAAGCGACGTCGCGGAGACCCTGGGATCCATGCCGTCACGTCAGCCGAAGAATACAGCGGCTCAGAACGGCGCTTGTATCCGCAACTGTGCCAGCTACCCTTCAGCCATGACCGGCTATACCTACATGACCGCGAGCCAGAAGCGCGGCACGATCTA
>NZ_JAMYPO010000018.1:0-110222 GCF_040320365.1 Mesorhizobium sp. M0701 | reverse complement strand
CTCAAAGGCCGGACATATGGACGCAAGCGATCGAAAACGACGCAAAACAACCGTTGCAGGCAGGGCGCCGTCCACATATGGATCCTAGGGTCTCCGCTACGTCGCTTCGCTCCTGCTCCGCCCTAGGATGACGAAGGCGTTGGGGGGTTCAAGACTAGTCGCGGATGTCGGGATTGGCGATGGCGTCGCGGCGCAGAGGGTGGTAGCCGATGGCAAATCGTGAACCTCGACGTTAACTGAGGCCTCCCACTTCGTCATCCTAGGGCGGAGCAAGGAGCGAAGCGACGCGGCGGAGACCCTGGGATCCATGCCGTTACCTACGAGCGTCGCGGCATTGATCGGCACCAGCCCCCAGCCTTGGGCTCGAGCCACCGTTGCTTGCCAGATCGTTGAACATCAACACACGCTATCTCAGCAGAAAACCCCTGCCCAGTTCATCATCGTCCTCGACGATGAATTCGGCCCGTCCTGAGTAGTAGGCGCGGCCGCCGACGCGGGCGATGATGGCGTCATGCGGCCCGGCTGTGGCCGTGCGTACGACGGCGCCGGAAAAGCGCGAGCCGGCGATGCTCTCGAACAGCCGCGTCTGGCCAATCTCGATCTGGCCCTTGGCATGCATGGCCGCCAGCTGCGCGGTGACGCCCGAGCCGGTCGGCGAACGGTCGACCTCGGCCTCGGCGAAAATGCAGATGTTTTTGGTCGGCGTATCAGAGAACGCATCCTGTCCGTCGGTCAGGATTGTGCCGTAGAGAAAGGCGAGATCGGCATGGTCGGGATGCGACAGCGGCAATTCGGCCTTCAGCTTATCAGTCAGCGCGGTCGCCGCATCGACGAAATCGCGCACCCGGTTCCTGCCAAATTCCAGCCCGAACTGGCGGCAGTCGGCGAGTGCATAGAAGGCCCCGCCATAGGCGATGTCGAAGCCGACCGGACCATAGCCCGGCAGCTCGATCCGCTGGTCGCCGGCGAACAGAAACGCCGGCACGCTTTCGAAGGACACCGCGCCGGCCTTGCCATCCCTTACCTCGACCGCAGCCGAAATCAGCCCGCATGGCGCCTCGATATTGACGGTCGTCATCGGCTCGCGTGGCGCCACCAGCCGTTCGTCGATCGCGTAGCGGCCGAGCGCGACGATGGCGTGGCCGCACATCGTCGAATAGCCCTCATTGTGCATGAACAGCACCGCGAGGTCGGCGCCCGGCAGGTCGGGCTCCACCAGCAGCGCGCCATACATGTCGTAATGGCCGCGCGGCTCGAACATCAGGATCTTTCTGAGATGATCGAGATGGTCGCGCACATAGGCACGCTTTTCGAGGATCGTGCCCTTGGGAATGTCGGGATAGCCACCGGTGACGATCCGCAGCGGCTCGCCGCCGGTGTGCATGTCGACGACGGTGAGCGTCATTCGCCGGGCCCCGGCCTAGGCGGAAGGTTTGGCAAACAGCGCCTGCAGCTTGCCGAACGGCATGGCGGCGCGGGTGAATCCGAAGGTGCCGTCCTGCTGGATCTCGCGCGCCGCGGTCTCCAGCATGCCGAAGGCGAAATTGGTCAGCCATGGGCCGAGCGAGATGCGCTTTACTCCCGCCATGGCAAGATCGGCGATGGTGAAGCCGGGCCTGGCCATGACGTTCACGGGCTTGGTCAGCGCCGAGCAGACGGTTCGCACCATCTCGATGTCGCCCAGGCCCGGTGCATAGAGCACGTCGGCACCGGCTTTCTCGAAGGCCTGCAGCCGCTTGATCGTGTCGTCGAGGTCGGGCTTGCCCCACAGGAAATTCTCGGCCCGCGCGGTGAAGACGAAATCGCGTTTCAGTGCCCGTGCCGCTTCCGCCGCCGCCGCGACGCGATCGACGGCATGCGAAAAATCATAGATCGGCTTGGCGGGCTCGCCGGTATGGTCCTCGATCGAGCAGCCGGCGAGGCCAGCCGCCTCGGCGGCGAAGATGGTCTCGCCGGCACTTGTCGCGCTGTCGCCCTTGCCCTTTTCGAGGTCGGCCGAAACCGGCAGCCCGGTCGCCGCTGACACTTCACGGCAATGATGGATCATCGCCTCGAACGTCACCGCGCCGTCCGGCAGGCCGCGCGAAAAGGCAAAGCCGGCGCTGGTCGTGGCCAGCGCCTTGAAGCCGAACGAGGCCAAGAGCTTGGTCGTGCCGACGTCCCAGGAATTGGCCATGACGAAGATCGAGGCATGCAGGTCGCGAAAAATCTTGCCCTTGTCCATGGATGCTCCCCTCCAGTGCAGAATGTGAGGCAAATTCTAGCCCGGCGGAAGGCGCCGGGCAAACAAATGCGGTTGGCTCAGAAGCGTTTGGCGTTTTCATCTGCCAATCGGTCCAGCGCGTCGGAATCCTTGACGTAGCGCGAAGCGTTTTTGTCCCAATGATAGGTGACGGAAATGTCGCGCGAAGACGCCTCTGGCGGCGGCTGGCCGTCGCAGCTTTCATCGCCCGGCACTGTCGCGTCGGTCACCGTAACCTTGATGGCTGCATAAGGCTGGCCGTCGGCAATCGCCTGGAAGGCCGCATTCTGCGTCCTTCGGTTGGTGCAGAGGTTTTCGTCGAACGTATAGATCATGTCGATCAGCTCGAACCTGTCGTTGCGGACCATGACCAGCGGTGCGATCACATAGCCCTGGCTCGAATTGAAATGCGTGCTCGTGGTGATGATGACGTCATCGCCGGGCCCGATCGACAGCTTGCCCGGATCGCGAAAGTAGGTGCTGCGGTCGACGGCAACATTGACCGCGTCGAGCAAGGCCGGCTTGCCGGTGATGTCGTAGAGTGCCAGCACGGCATAACCCTCGGCGCTGTCAGGCGAGTCGCCGAGGTCGAGCAGCATCGCCAGCCGGTCCTTGCCGCCGGCCTTGATGTCGAGCACGTCGCCGCTGGAAAGACCCGACGTCGCCGGCGGCGAGCCGTCGTAGTCCGGTCCAGCGATGTGGCGCATCTCGATCGGAATCGAACCCCGGAAAAAGCCGTCCTTGTCCGCGGCCAGATCGGGAATGACCATCCTGGCGAGATCGAGATAGGTGACATCGCCGTGGCCGGGGACGGCGCTGCCGAGCTCCGGGAAGCTGACGGCCTCCGCGCTGGCCGTCGTCCAAAGACAGGGCAGCAGCAGGCAGGCAAAGATGAAACGAAGCAGGAAGGAGGTCATGCGCGCGCTCGTTATGTCGGGCGCGCGCAAGCTAAAGCATTTTGCGGCCAAGAGGAAACACCTGGCGTTGCCTCACTATGTTGGCTTGGCTTGGCTCGCCAGGGTCTGCTGGAAAACCGGCACCAGCTGATCCATGGCGACTGCGAGCCACGCGCCGAGTTCGTCGGGCAGAGTGTCGTGGATCCAGACCAGGCGGCTCCGGCCCTCGCCCTCGGCAAAGACCTGCATGGAGGTATTATCGTGGGTGACCTCATCGCCGAGCCATCCCCACACGATCCGCCGGCTCTGCTCGTCGCGGGCGATGAGCCGCTCTCGCACGATCTTGCCGTCGGCGAAAGTAAGGGCCCGCACGTCGCCCTCATCCACCCGGCAGTCGACGAAAACGCCTGGGGCTATCCGTTGGGCGCCGCCGGCGAAGTCGCCCACCGTCGCCCATACGCTTTCCGGTGAAGCATCTACGATGATTTCCCTGACTATCGAAGCCATGTTCGCTGGTCCCTCTGTTAATAGGTAGACCTGTCTGTCTACATGTGGATGTATACAGACCTGTCTGCTATACGGTCAAGGCATGTCCGCAGCCCGAATCAACGATCGTCCCGAAAGTCTTGCGCGCCGCCGCATCCTCGATACGGCGACCGCGCTGTTTTCTCTGGAGGGGGTCCGTGCAGTCGGCATCGACCGCATCATCGCCGAGGCCGGCGTTGCCAAGGCGACGTTCTATCATCACTTCGCGGCCAAGGACGACCTCGTCCGCGCCTATATCGAGGAGCTCAGCAAGGGAGGACGGGCGGCAATCGCGAGCCTTGGCCGGCGGCCACCTCGCCAGATGATCCTTGCCATATTCGATCTCATCGCCGACGCGGCGGATCAGCCGGGCTACCGCGGCTGCCCGTTCCAGAATGCCGCTGCCGAATACCCCGATCCCAGCAGCCCGGTTCGCCAAGCGATCGATCAGCATCGTCACTGGAAGTGGGGCATCCTCAGGGATCTGCTGATCGCTGACGCAAATTCCGATCCGGACCGCACCGCGGACGCGCTAACGGTGGCGGCCGACGGCCTCCTTGTCGTCAGCCATCTCGACAGGCCGGCCAATCTGCGCAGTCTCATACGCGACACGGTCGACCGAGTACTTGGGGCGCCGCGCCCGGTCTGAGATCGGGCGCGCATGCAGGCTGCGCAAAGGCGATCAGTGGATCGGCACCAGCCCGGCCAGTTCACGCATGTCGTCGAACAGGATGCCGCCGGCTTCGATCAGCCCGTCGCGGTCGGAAAGCGGGTCGCCGTGGTAGGAATAGACGCGCATGCCGGCGGCGATGCCGGCTGCCGTGCCGGCGACGCTGTCCTCGATGACGATGCAGTCGGCGGGTGCGAAGCCCATCGTCGCTGCCGCATGCAGGAAGAGGTCGGGGAACGGCTTGCCGCGCGAGACCATGGTCGAGCTGAACAGCGCATGCTCGAACAGCGGCAGCAGCCCGGTCTGACCGAGCGTGATGTGCATTTTCGATACCCGTGCCGACGAGGCGACGCAGGTGGCGATGCCGGCGGCGTGCACGGTTTCGATGAACTCGCGAACGTAGGGGATGGCCTCGACGCCATGCGCGAACAGGTCCGGCAGGCCGGCGTTCCAGCGCTCGACGAAATCGGCGCCGAGGCTGACGCCGGTCGCCTCGACTTCCTTCTGCACCGAGACCATGCTGCGGCCGGAGAAATTCTTGCGGCAATATTCGAAGCTGGCCGGAAAGCCGGCCGCGGTCAGCCATTCGGCGAGGCGCCGATTGGCCAGGTTCTCGGTGTCGACCAGAACCCCGTCGCAATCGAAGATGACGAGCTTGGGTATTTTCATCAGGCCGTGCCGGTCGATCCGAAACCGCCCGAGCCGCGCGCCGTGCCGCCAGCCAATGTGCGCTCCTCGACGGTCGCCTGCGTCACCGGGGCGAAGACGATCTGGGCGATCCGCATGCCGCGCGTCACCGCGAAATCCTCGTCGCCGAGATTGATCAGCAGCACCTTGACCTCGCCGCGATAGTCGCTGTCGATGGTGCCCGGCGTGTTGAGGCAGGTGAGCCCGTGCTTGAAGGCGAGGCCGGAACGCGGCCGGACCTGGCCTTCGACGCCCTCCGGAATTTCCAGGACCAGCCCGGTCGGCACCAGCGCGCGCTTTCCCGGCAGGATCAAAAGCGGCCTGTCGTCCGGGACGGCGGCGCGCAGGTCCATGCCGGCGGCGCCCGAGCTCTCATAGGCAGGAAGCGGCAATCCCTCGCCATGCGGCAGCCTGACGAAGCCGACAGCCGGACCGATGACGGAGGTGGGATAAAGTGCTGCGCGCATGAGGCTGATCCTATCGTCGCGAACGCCGGTTCAGTCAACTCGGCGGCAATGCTATCAACGGCTTTCTTTCAGCACAGTTCCGCTTCAGCGCAGTTCCATCGGAACGACCGTGGTCTCCTTGATCTCCTCCATGACGAAGGAGGCCGAAACGTCCGACAGTGCCACCTTGGCGATCAGCCGTTGATAGAGCCGGTCATAGGCCTTCACATCGGCGACGCGGGCGCGCAGGACATAGTCGAGATCGCCGGACATGCGGTAAGCGCCGGTGATCTCGGCAAAGCCAGTCACCGCCGCTCGGAATCTTTGCAGCCAGTCCGGATCGTGGTTGGAGGTGCGGATCAGGATGAACACCGAAAGGCCGAGCCCAAGCTTGTCGGCGTCGACCAGCGCCACCCGGCCGGTGATGACGCCGTCTTCCTCCAGCCGCTTGACCCGGCGCCAGCAGGCATTGCGCGACAGCGATATTCTTGCCGAGAGCTGGTCGACGGACAGCGTGCCGTCGCGTTGCAGCTCGGCCAGCAATCTCCGGTCTATTTCGTCGATTTCCTGCGCCATGTGGGATGTTTGTCCCAAAATTCAGCCTTTCACAAGGACAATTTGAGACCGATGAACCGAACACCAGTGCCAGTATACTCATCGCCGGCTCTTCATGCCGGCAGGAGGGATTGACATGACCGCACGGCTCGCAAGACTTTTCACCTCTCACCCGGCCGCGGTCGGCGAGAGCTATTTCGGCCATATGGCTTTCGCCGCATGGTTCTCGTCGCGATTGTTCATGGCGGCCTTTGCCGCGCTCATTCATGCTTTCTTGCCGTTTCTGTTCGAGACCACGGCAAGCGGCATCATCCGTGAGCTCTATGAGCGGACGCATAACAGAGGACGGTAAGCCGTAGAGGTACCGAGCGCAGCGAGGCCGCTGGACAGGGCCGCCCCCCAACAGGCCCCGCAGCGCAATCCCGATCAAGCGCCGCCATCGTCGAATGCCGAGCCAGGCTTGCATCCACGCGCCAATCCGCCATTTTGAGGATCGCGGCGCGATAGCCCGGAGCATCCACGATGGATATTGTCTTTTCCCGGACGACAGAATTGGCTGCCGCCATTCGCGACCGCAAGATTTCCGCTGTGGAAGCGCTGGATGCGCATCTGGCGCAGATCGACAGGCACAATGAGGCGGTCAACGCAGTCGTAACCCTCGATCGGGAAGGTGCGCGGCAACGCGCCGGCAAGGCCGACGAAGCCCAGGCGCGCGGCGAGGCCCTTGGGCCGCTACACGGCGTGCCGTTCACACTGAAGGACACGCACGAAACAGCGGGCATGAGAACCACTGTCGGCTTCCCGGCTTTCGCCGACTATGCCCCGAGGGCAGACAGTCCGGTCGTTGCCCGGCTGAAGGCGGCAGGCGGCATACTGGTGGGCAAGACGAACGTGGCGACAATGCTCGGTGACTGGCAGTCGAGCAATCCGCTGTTTGGCCGCACCGGCAATCCCTGGAATCTCCAGCGCACCGCCGGCGGCTCCAGTGGCGGTGCGGCGGCGGCGCTCGGCACCGGAATGACGCCGTTCGAGGTCGGCACCGACATGCAGGATTCGATCCGGCTGCCCGCTGCCTTTTGCGGCGTCTACGGCCTCAAGCCGACCGAGCACCGCGTCTCGCTCGCCGGCGCCTTCCCCGATCCAGGCGGGGCGCCGCGCAGCGTGAGGCTGATCTCCTGCCTCGGACCGATGGCGCGCAGCGTCGAGGACCTGGCACTGATCTACGGCCTCATTGCCGGGCCGGATGGAAGCGATACCGACCTTGCGCCGGTACCGGTCGAAACCATGCCGGAGCTGGATCTCAGAAATTTGCGGATTGCCGTCGCGCCGTCCTTTCCGGGCTTTCCGGTGGCCGGCGAAATCAGCGCGGCGGTCGAAAGTCTGGCAAAAGAGCTTCAGGCCGCGGGCGCCATCGTCGAGGAAGCTAAGTTGCCGAAGCTCGACCTGCACGACGATCTGGAGCAAGGCGGCGCGCTGATCGGCATGATGCTGGAGGCGGCCCAGCCCGAACCGCGGGAGAAGCCGACACCGGTCTCGCGCTGGTTCGAGGCGCTCGCCCGCCGCGACCGTTCCATCCTGGCCTGGGATCGGTTTTTCAACGGCTGCGACGCCTTGCTGTGCCCCGTCGCCATGGTCACAGCCTTTCCGCATTGCGAGCCGGGAGCGTCGATCGAGGTCGACGGCGAGAAGCAAAGCTACTGGATGCTGCCGGCCTATGGCGCGGTGTTCAACTACAGCGGCCATCCCGCCCTGTCGCTGCCCTGCGGGCAGGACAGCAATGGCCTGCCCATCGGACTACAGATTGTTGGCAAACGCTGGTCGGAGTCGCGCCTGCTCGGGATCGCCAGGGCAATCGACCCGCTGGCCGGCGGCTTTCGCCGCCCGCCCGGTTATTGAGTAAATCGCGCCAGCCCGTAGGGATCAAGCAGAGGATCGCGCTCGCCGTCCACGATTTCGCGGGCGACAAACAGGCCGACGGCCGGTGCCAGCGTGATGCCGGAATGCATGACCGCGACGTAGACGCCGCTCGTGCCTTCGGCGCGGCCAATGATCGGAAAGCCATCGACCGGCGTCGGCCGGTAGCCAATGGAGTGGAAATCGAGTTCCAGCTCATCCGCGCCGCGCAGCATCGCTTTCATCGCCGCAAACAGGTCGCCGGCGGTGGCCGCAGCATCCATGCCGGGATCGGCGCCGCCGAAATCCGAGCCGGCGATGATGCGGCCTTCCGCCGTCTGGCGCATATGCAGGCGGTCGCCGATCACCAGGCCGTTGAGCAGCTTTTCGTAGGGGCGCGAATGCACGATCAGGCCGGGCGGCGCCTCGATCGGCAGTTCTATCCCGGCTATTGCCGCTAGTGCCGGAGAGCCGGCTCCGGCCGCGATCACCACCTCGTCGGCAGCAATCCGCCCGCCGGATGTATCGACGCCGGCAATCCTGCCGTTGGCTTGCACCAGAGCGGTGACGGTCGTCCCGGCTACAATTCGCGCGCCGCGCCGTTCGGCGTCGGCCAGCAGTGCTTGCGTGGCGGCGACCGGCTCGGCAACGCCTTCCTCGGCGACATAAAGGGCGAAATCGGGAAGCTCGGTCAGATTTGGCTCGATGCGCGCCGCTCCGGCACGGTCGACACGCTCGATGCCGTAGCCCCATGCGGAGTGCTCGGCCGCATAGGCCTCAAGTTCGGGACGTGGCAGGTCCCAGCATAGGCCACCGCACCATTGCAACGGGATGCCGGGCACCTCGTTCGCCAATCGCGTCCATTCGGCCATCGACCGAATGCGCAGGCGGAAATAGACCTCCGGATTGCCCCAACTGGCATTGATCCAGGCAAAGGAATTCGGTGTCGCGACGCCGCCGGCGCCGCTGCCGGCAACGACCGTCACCTTTGCTCCAGCCCTGGTCAGGTGCCAGGCGATGGAGGCGCCGATGATGCCGGCGCCGATGACGATCACTTCTTTCGCAGCTGTCATGCTTCACTCCTCGTTCCAACACCACCACTGCGATGCCATTGCCCGTGGGTTCTGCCAAGAGCGAGCCGTATCAAATGTGCCTCTTGACTTTAATACGTACGTACGTATTGTACCGCGATGGCTAGACATTCACTTCGCGAAAAACTTCTCGACGCCGGTTTCAAAACCATCTGGAGCTCCGGCTATTCGGCCGCCGGCGTACGCGACATCGTCGCCGCGGCCGATGCCCGCCCGGGGTCCTTCACCAATCATTTTGTCTCCAAGGAGGCGTTCACCGGCGAGGTGCTGGACCGCTATTTCGCCTATGTGAGCGGTTTGGTGGAGCAGGCCCTTGCTCGGGACGGCACGCCCCCGGTCGGGCGCTTGCGACGCTATCTCGAAATCATCACGTCGAAGCTGGAGGCGCATGATTGGGCACGGGGCTGCATGATCGGCAATCTCAGCCTCGAGACGGCGGCTCACAGCGAGGCGCTGAGGCTGCAACTCGTCGCCATTTTCGAACGCTGGCGTAAGCCCTTTGCCGAATGCATCGCCGAGGGCCAAGCGGCTGGCGACATCACCGACGCGTTCGATGCCGAGGACCTCGCCGATTTCCTGTTGAGTTCCTGGCAAGGCGCGATGCTGCGCATGAAGGTGGAGCGCAGTCCCGAACCGCTCGAGCGTTTCAAGAATATCGTCTTCAAAACAGTCTTCGCAAAAAGGAGCTGATCCGATGAACCCGAAACTCGAAAAGCAGCAATCCCGCACAACGGTGCCACGCTCGCAAGTCGCGGTGCTCGATTCCACCATCTCCTATGTCGAGGCAGGCACGGCTGGCCCGACGGTACTCTTCCTGCACGGCAACCCGACGTCGTCCTACATCTGGCGCGACATCATCCCGCATGTGGCGCCGTTCGGCCGCTGCATTGCGCCCGACCTGATCGGCTATGGCCAATCCGGCAAGCCGGACATCGACTATCGCTTCTTCGACCACGTCCGCTATCTCGACGCCTTCATCGAGACGCTTGGCATCACCGACATGGTGGTCGTCGCGCAGGACTGGGGCACCGCGCTCGCCTTCCATCTCGCAGCCCGGCGGCCGCAGCGGATCCTCGGCCTCGCCTTCATGGAATTCATCCGTCCCTTCGAGAGCTGGGACGATTTCCACCAGCGTCCGCAGGCGCGCGAATTGTTCAAGGCAATGCGCACGCCTGGCGTCGGTGAGAAGCTTGTCCTGGAAGACAACGTCTTCGTCGAAAAGGTGCTGCCGGCTGCGGTGCTGCGCACGATGAGCGATGAGGAAATAGCCTCCTACCGGGCACCGTTCCCGACGCCGCAATCGCGCAAGCCGATCCTGCGGCTGCCGCGCGACCTGCCGATTGAAGGCCAGCCCGCCGATGTCGCTGCGATCAGCGAGCACGACCATCGGGCGCTCCGGCTCTCCTCCTACCCGAAGCTGCTTTTCTCAGGCGATCCGGGGGCCCTCGTCTCGCCGCAGGCGGCACGGGAATCCGCGGCCGGCCTGAAGAACTGCCGGTTGATCGATCTCGGACCCGGCGCGCATTATCTGCAGGAGGACCATGCCGACAGGATCGGCGCCGCAATTGCCGAGTGGATTCCGGAGGTGGCCTTCGAGAGCCGAGCGACCGAATCGGCCTGAGGTCGGGATATGAACCGGCGGCTGCGGCAGCCGGAGAGGTCGACAGCTTAGCTCTCCCGGTGCCAAGCGATGGAGGCGCCAATGATGCCGGATCCAATGACGATGATGTTCTTGCTCGCGGCTGTGTACCTTCAAACGCCCAGGACTTCTTGCCCTCATTGCCACCATGCTACAGACTTGCCAAGAGCGTTGCCGGGACCGCTCTCGAAGCGGGTCGATGACGATCGCCTCACTGGAAACGTTCAGCTCAATCACATGAGGGTCATTTGCGCCGCTGGATAAAAGGGCTGGTTTTTGCTGCAGCCGGAGCCGCCATTGTCTATGCCGTCTTCTTCGGCCCGCTGCCGATCGTTCGATCTTGGTGGCAGGACGACAACTGGCTGGATCCTTTGCATAAGCGCCATCGCATTGCTGACGGTTTGGTGCTGACCGGGGCGTTGGTTGGGAAATCGCGAGCAGAAGTTGTTGCCATGCTCGGCGAGCCGCCGAAGACGGACTATTTCGAGGACTGGAGTCTGGTTTATATTCTTGGTTCGGAAAGAGGATTTTTTTCGATCGATTCTGAATGGCTGGTTATGCGCCTGGATGACGCTGGCTCGGTCACGCAGGCGGCTATCGTCAGAGACTGAACCTGCTGCCCGGGGTATCAGCGGTGTTTCCGTTCGACAGGCCGGAAAAGCGCTGCTAGAAGCCCGCGCCACAGACAGGATTCCATGAAATTGGCTGAAGACATCGAACAAGCGGTATCGCGCCGCCGCACTTTCGCGATCATTGCCCACCCCGACGCCGGCAAGACGACGCTCACCGAAAAACTGCTTTTGTTCGGCGGCGCCATCCAGCTTGCCGGCGAGGTCAAGGCCAAGAAGGACCGCATCCAGACCCGCTCGGACTGGATGAAGATCGAACGCGAGCGCGGCATTTCGGTGGTCACCTCGGTGATGACCTTCGAATACGAGGACACCGTCTTCAACCTGCTCGACACGCCCGGCCACGAGGATTTCGCCGACGACACCTATCGCACGCTGTCGGCGGTCGACAGCGCCGTCATGGTGATCGACGCCGCCAAGGGCATCGAGCCGCGCACGCTGAAACTGTTCGAGGTCTGCCGGCTGCGCGACATCCCGATCATCACCTTCGTCAACAAAATGGACCGCGAAAGCCGAGATCCATTCGACATCCTCGATGAGATCGAGCAGAAGCTGGCACTGGATACAGCACCGATCACCTGGCCGATCGGCCGCGGCAAGACCTTTTCCGGGACCTACCATCTGGCGCTGAACGCGGTGCGCAAGGGCGACGCCGAAAAGGAGCGCACGCCGGTCAATGGACCCGATTCCAACCGCGTCGCCGGCCTGTTGCCGGAGAACGAGCGCGAGGCCTTCATCGAGGAGCTGGAGCTGGCGCGCGCGGCCTGTCGCCCGCTCGACCTCGATGCCTTCCGCGAGGGCCATTTGACGCCGGTCTATTTCGGCTCGGCGCTGCGCAATTACGGCGTGCGCGACCTGATCGAGGCGCTCGGCGCCTACGGGCCGCCGCCGCGCGCGCAGGAGGCCGACAGCCGCAAGGTCGAGGCGACCGAGGACAAGATGACCTCCTTCGTCTTCAAGATCCAGGCCAATATGGACCCCAACCATCGCGACCGCATCGCTTTCGTCCGCGTCTGCTCCGGCAAGCTCGAGCGCGGCATGAAGGCCAAGCTGGTGCGCACGGGAAAACCGATGAGCCTGTCGGCACCGCAATTCTTCTTCGCCCGCACCCGCGTCACGGCCGACGAGGCGTTCGCCGGCGATGTCGTCGGCATCCCCAACCACGGCACGCTGCGCATCGGCGACACGCTGACCGAAGGCGAGGAGATCCTGTTTCGCGGCGTGCCGAATTTCGCGCCTGAAATCCTGCGCCGCGTTCGCCTCGGCGATGCCATGAAAGCCAAGAAGCTCAAGGAAGCGCTGCACCAGATGGCCGAGGAAGGCGTCGTGCAATTGTTCTCGCCGGAGGACGGCTCGCCAGCCATCGTCGGCGTCGTCGGCGCCCTGCAGCTCGACGTCTTGAAGGAGCGGCTAAACTTCGAATACACGCTGCCGGTCGATTTCGAGATGTCGCGCTTTTCCGTCTGCCGCTGGATATCGGCCGACGACAAGGCCGAGCTCCAGCGCTTCATCGAGGCGCATCGCGGCGACATTGCCCGCGACCTCGACAACGATCCGGTGTTCCTCGCCCAGCACGCCTTCTCGCTCAACTACGAGGCCGAGCGCTGGAAGGCGATCCGCTTCACCGCGGTCAAGGATTATCAGGTCCGCGACGGGGCGGCTTGAGCTGTTGGTTTTCCCTTCTCCCCTTGTGGGAGAAGGTGTCGCCGAAGGCGACGGATGAGGGGTGTTCCAGGAAACACCAACGTCTCATTCCGTCCAGCACCCCTCAACCGTCTCGGCGCTTCGCGCCGATCCACCTTCTCCCACAAGGGGAGAAGGAAAGATCGCGTTCGTTCACCCTTTCGCTGCCTCTTCGATCTTGGCGATGTCGATCTTGCTCATCTGCATCATCGCCTGCATCACGCGGCCGGCCTTTTCCCTATCGGGGTCCAGCAGCAGCCTGGGCAGCTGCTCGGGAACGACCTGCCAGGAGAGGCCGAATTTGTCCTTCAGCCAGCTGCACTGGCTGGGCTGGCCACCGCCCGCGATGAGCCTGTCCCAGAAATAGTCGGCCTCTTCCTGCGTCTTGCAGTCGATGGAGAGCGAGACTGCCTGGGTGAACTTGAATTGCGGGCCGCCGTTGAGCGCCTGGAACTGAACGCCGTCGAGCTCGAATGAGACCATCAGCACCTTGCCCTCATTATCGCCGCTGCCCTTGGGCCAGCGCATCACGCTCAGCACCTTCGAATTCTTGAAGATGGAGACATAATGGTTCATGGCCTCCTGGGCCTGGTCGTCGAACCACAGGCAGGGGGTGATCTTTTGCATTCGCTTGCTCCTCGGGCTGGTTTTGGCTTGTTTCGCTCGCAAAACGGCCGGCTGGCAATTGATGCCCGGTCCGCCGTCTGCCCAAGGACGCTCGAACGAAACCCGACCCGACAGCACCTCTGACTTTTTTACGGTCTGGGCCGGCTGCGTCTTTGGCCGGCCGCTCGTTCCGCACCCTGGCGCAGCGCAAAATTGTGGCCAGACCAGAGTGTGCCGTCTATAAGGCCTGCGGCTCAATTCCGGTTTTCCGCACCTTTGGGCGCGACGCAGACAGCAAGGACAGTTCAATGCCCGCCTACCGTTCCCGCACCACCACCCATGGCCGCAACATGGCCGGCGCCCGCGGCCTGTGGCGCGCTACCGGCATGAAGGACTCGGATTTCGGCAAGCCGATCATTGCCGTGGTCAATTCCTTCACCCAATTCGTGCCGGGCCATGTCCATTTGAAGGATCTCGGCCAGCTGGTTGCCCGCGAGATCGAAAAAGCCGGCGGCGTCGCCAAGGAGTTCAACACCATTGCCGTCGATGACGGCATCGCCATGGGCCATGACGGCATGCTCTATTCGCTGCCGTCGCGCGAATTGATCGCCGACTCGGTCGAATACATGGTCAACGCGCACTGCGCCGACGCGATGGTCTGCATCTCGAATTGCGACAAGATCACGCCCGGCATGCTGATGGCGTCGCTGCGCCTCAACATCCCGACCGTCTTCGTCTCCGGCGGGCCGATGGAGGCCGGCAAGGTGGTGCTCGCCGGCAAGAGCCAGGCGCTTGATCTGGTCGACGCTATGGTCGCGGCCGCCGACGACAAAGTGTCCGACGAGGACGTCAGGATCATCGAGCGATCGGCCTGTCCGACCTGTGGCTCCTGCTCCGGCATGTTCACCGCCAATTCGATGAACTGCCTGACCGAGGCGCTCGGCCTCTCGCTGCCCGGCAACGGCTCGACGCTGGCGACGCATGCCGACCGCAAGCGCCTGTTCGTCGAGGCCGGCCACCTGATCGTCGATCTTGCCCAGCGCTATTACGAGCAGGACGACGACACCGCGCTGCCGCGCAGCATCGCCTCGAAGGGCGCCTTCGAGAACGCCATGACGCTCGACATCGCCATGGGCGGCTCGACCAACACGGTCCTGCACATCCTCGCCGCGGCACATGAGGGCGAGGTCGACTTCACCATGGAGGACATCGACCGGCTGTCCCGGCGGGTGCCGGTGCTGTGCAAGGTGGCTCCGGCCAAGGCTGACGTCCACATGGAGGATGTCCATCGCGCCGGCGGCATCATGGCCATCCTCGGCCAGTTGGATAGCGCCGGGCTGATCAACCGCGACCTGCCGACGGTGCACACCGCAAGCCTCGGCGAAGCGCTCGATCATTGGGACATTTCGCGCACCACCAGCCAGAATGTCCGGGATTTCTTCCTGGCGGCACCCGGCGGCGTGCCGACGCAAGTCGCGTTCAGCCAAGACCGCCGCTGGGACGATCTCGATCTCGACCGCGAGAAGGGCGTCATCCGCTCGGCCGAACATCCTTTCTCCAGGGATGGCGGCCTTGCCGTGCTGAAAGGCAATCTGGCAATCGATGGCTGCATCGTGAAGACGGCGGGCGTCGATGAATCGATCCTGAAATTCACCGGTCCGGCAAGAGTGTTCGAAAGCCAGGACGCCAGCGTCAAGGCGATCCTGTCGAACAAGATCCAGGCCGGCGATGTCGTCGTCATCCGCTATGAAGGGCCACGCGGCGGACCCGGCATGCAGGAAATGCTCTACCCGACCAGCTATTTGAAATCGAAAGGCCTCGGCAAAGCCTGCGCACTGATCACCGACGGTCGTTTTTCCGGCGGCACCTCCGGCCTGTCGATCGGCCATGTCTCGCCGGAAGCCGCGGAAGGCGGTCTGATCGGGCTGGTCAGGGAAGGCGACACGATCGAGATCGATATCCCCAACCGCACCATCAGGCTTGCTGTCGACGACGCCGAACTCATCGCCCGTCGTGCCGCGATGGAGGCCAGGGGAACGGCTGCCTGGAAGCCCGAAGAAAAGCGCAAGCGCAAGGTGACGACGGCCTTGCGCGCCTATGCGGCGATGGCGACAAGTGCCGCCAAGGGGGCGGTGCGGTACGTGCCGGAATAGAGGCTTTTCCTTCTCCCTTTGTGGGAGAAGGTGGATTGGCGCGCAACGCCAAGACGGTTGAGGGGTGCTGGACGGAGTGCCGCCGGCGCCAAGCTGGAACACCCCTCATCTGGCCGCTTCGCGGCCACCTTCTTCCACAAGGGAAGAAGGGAAGGGCCGCGCCTGAAGGTTCCGCCTTGCGGCAGCACGCTGCATGGAAAGAAACGGCTTTTTTGAACGAGGTGGCGCTAGATGGATTTTGACCTTGTGGTGCGCGGCGGGACGCTGCCCGACGGCAGGATCGCGGATATCGGCATCGTCGGCGAAACGATCGCAGCGATAGAGCCCGAGCTGAACGTCAGCGCCGGCACGGCGATCGATGCCCATGGCAATCTGGTCTCGCCGCCCTTCGTCGATCCGCATTTCCATATGGACGCCACGCTTTCGCTCGGCATTCCGCGCATCAATGTCTCGGGCACGCTGCTCGAAGGCATCTCGCTTTGGGGCGAGTTGAAGCCGCTTCTGACCCACGAAGCGGTGCGCGACCGTGCGCTCGCCTATTGCGACTGGGCGGTGTCGATGGGCCTGCTCGCCATCCGCACCCATGTCGATGTTTGCGACGACCGCCTGCTGGCGGTGGAAGCGCTGCTCGAGGTGAAGAAGACGGTCGCCCCCTATATCGACCTGCAACTGGTCGCCTTTCCGCAGGACGGCTTCTATCGCTCGCCGACGGCGCGCCAAAACACCATCCGCGCGCTCGACATGGGCGTCGATGTCGTCGGCGGCATTCCGCATTTCGAGCGGACAATGGCCGACGGCACGCGCTCGGTGACGGAACTCTGCGAGATGGCGGCCAGGCGCGGCCTGATGGTCGACTTGCATTGCGACGAGACCGACGATCCGCTGTCGCGCCACATCGAGCAGCTTGCCTATGAGACGCAGCGGCTCGGGTTGCAGGGCAGAGTGGCCGGCTCGCACCTGACATCGATGCATTCGATGGATAATTACTACGTTTCGAAGCTATTGCCGCTGATTGCCGAGGCCGGCGTTTCGGCGATCCCCAATCCGCTGATCAACATCATGCTGCAGGGCCGCCACGACACCTTTCCCAAGCGCCGCGGACTGACGCGGGTCAAGGAGATGCTGGCGCAAGGCATCCGCGTCGGCTGGGGCCAGGATTGCGTGCTCGACCCCTGGTATTCGCTGGGCACCGCAGACATGCTCGACGTCGCCTTCATGGGCCTGCATGTCGCGCAGATGTCGAGCCCGGCCGAGATGGCGCGCTGCTTCGACATGGTCACCAACGTCAATGCAGCCATCATGGGCCTCGATCACCTTGGCCTGGCCGTCGGCAAGCGCGCCAGCCTGGTCGTTCTCGATGCCGGCAATCCGGTCGAAGCGCTGCGGCTGCGCCCCGAGCGCCTCTGCGTCATCGCCAGAGGCAAGGTGGTGGCCGAGCGGAGCCGGCAGGACACGCGGCTTTCGATCGCCGGAAGGCCGGGCACGGTGAACCGGCGCCACGCTTAAAGCGCGTCGCGTTTGAACGGACCCACGCGACGCGCTTTAAGGTCTTGTTTTTAAGCGTGTCGTTATCGCAAAACCGCTGCACACTTTTGCGCGACATGCATTAGTCCAGCCGATTTCCGGCGCTGGTCTTACCGAATTCTCGATTTTCGCCTCGTCATGGCCGCAGCTTGCGACTACGACGCGGGTCACCGTACCCCCACGGCGAGGAACCGGTAACGGCATGGCGCGGCCCGCAGCCCAGTACTCAACGATCATGAACGTGCTGCTGGCGGGCATCCTGCTGATGCTCGCCGGCGATTTCTTGTTTGCGTTGAACGATGCGATGGGCAAGTGGCTGGTCGCCAGTTTTTCCGTCGGCCAGGTCGTGCTGATCCGCTCGATCGGCGCCTTTTTCATACTCGGGCCGATGATTGCACATCAGGGCCCGGCCAAGCTGTTTCGCATGGAGCGGCCGGAGCTGCAGCTGCTGCGCGTGGTGATGACGACGCTCGACACGGCGCTGTTCTACGCGGCGGTCGTCTATCTGCCGCTCGCCGATGTGATGAGCTTTTACATGGCCGGGCCGATCTATGTCGCGGCGCTGTCGCACTTCCTGCTCGGCGAAAGGGTCGGCTGGCGCCGCTGGGCGGCTATCCTGGTCGGTTTCTGCGGCGTGCTGATCATGCTGAAGCCGTCCTCGGCCGCGTTCTCGCTGTCGTCGATGTTCGCGCTCGCCGGCAGCATTTCCTTTGCCTTCGCCATCATCCTCAATCGGCGGCTGCGCGGCACCAGCGACACCTCGCTGGTCACCTGGCAAACCATCGGCACGCTGCTGGTCGGCGCTGCGTTGACCATAGGCAGTTGGAAGACGCCGTCATCGCTCGATTTCGGCGCCATGCTGCTTCTCGGCGTCGTCTCCTGCGGCGCGCACCTGATGATCACCCGGGCGTTGAAGCTTGCCCCTGCCTCGACCTTGGCGCCGCTGCATTACAGCCTGCTTTTGTGGGCAGTGGTCTTCGGATTGGCCTTCTTCGGCGATGTGCCTGGGCCGCGCATCCTGATCGGCTCGGCCATCGTCGTGCTGGCCGGCCTGTTCATCTTCCACCGCCAGAAGGTGGTCGACACGGTACCGCCCGAAAACGTTCCGAAGGGTGTGAATTAACCCCGGCGCACCACTGCGAGATGCCGCGAAAATTCCGGCATCTCCATCAGTGCCTTGCAGCGCGCAAACCGGCCGTCGGCATAGGCGCGAAAGTCGTCGGCCGGATTTTTGTTGGCAAGCTGGATCAGTCCCCACAGCGTCCACAGCAGGTCGCACATCGCCTTGTAGATGACGATGCGGGCGCGCTCCGCCGGTCTCGGCTCGCCGCCGAAATAGGCCAGCATCATCTCCTCGTCCTGCGCGGCGTCGAATTGCCCTTCCACGCTGAGGTCGCCGAGATCCCAGAGCGGATCGTTCATGCCGGAATATTCCCAGTCGACGATCCACATCCTGTCGCCCGTATCGAGAAAGTTTTCGCAGAGCGGGTCGCAGTGGCAGTCGACGATCGGCAGAGGTTGAGCCGCAAGTGCTGAGCGCACTGCCTCCGCCTCGCGGACCACATCGTGGTAGCCGGCAGGCAGGGCGACGTCCTTGGTTGACAGCACTTTCAGATAATCGTCGATCATCGCAAACAGCTCGAAGCGGAAGGGGAACACCGCGCCGGATGTGTGCAGTTTGCGAAAGGCCTTGCCGGCGCGTGCCGGGCTGCCCGGCCGAGTCTTGAACTTTTCCGGTGACATCGTCTCGGCACCGGCAACGAAGCGGGTCACCAACACGCCGGTCTCGGCATCGACATGCAGCACTTCGGGACTGACGCCGGCCTTCGCCGCTTCCCGCGCCGCCACTGCCTCGTTGGCGCGGTTGATGTATTCCTCGGTGCCCTTGCCGGGGATACGCAGGCAGAAATCCTTACCCCTGAAGACGAGGTTGGTGAGACCGCCGAGCCGTTCCAGAGGGCCGTCATAGCCGGCCAGCATCGGAATGGCCGCAAGTGCGGCGCGCGCCCGGTCGTCCGCCATGGATTTCGCTCCTTTCCCCGTGTTATTGGGACGACGACGGTTCCACAGTTTTCGCCGTTTGGCTATGATCGCGTTGCGGATCGATACCAGGCGACGGAAAGCGATGACGGACAGCAATCAGCAGAGCGCACTCGCCGCAGCCTATGCGGCGAAGCGGCCGGAAGACGTCGCGGCGCTCTACGACAGTTGGGCAGGCACCTATGACGCCGACATGTCGGCGGCTGGCTATCGCCATCCCACCATCTGCCTTGCCTTGCTGGCCCGCCATCTGCCGCGCGGCGCCGCTCCTCTGCTCGATGCCGGCGCCGGCACCGGGCTCATCGGCGAATGGCTTGCCATTACCGGTTATCCGCAGGTCGAGGCGCTCGACATCTCGGAAGGCATGCTGGCGCAAGCCGCGCGCAAGGGCGTCTATTCGGCGCTGCACTGCCTGGCGCTTGGCGGACCGCTGCCCTTCGTGGACGACGCCTATGCCGGGATCATCTCAGCCGGCGTCTTCACGTCCGGCCATGTCGGGGCCGAGGGTCTGGACGAGCTGATCCGCATCTGCCGGCCGGGCGGGGTGATCGTGCTGACAGTGAAGAACACGCTGTGGGATGCCGGGTTTGCCGCGCGGATCGCCGATCTCGAGGCGCAAGGCACCGTCACGCGCGCCGAAGAGACGCCGTCCTATGTTTCGATGCCAGGCGAGGCCGATACCGTGCCGAGCCGGGGGCTGGTGCTCATCGTGAACTGAGGCTGAAACCGAAAGGCTCTACGCCTTCACCTTTGCTCCTGCCGGATCGTAAAGCGGCTCGAGGTGTATCTTAGCCGGCGTCCGTTCCATTGCCACCACCAGCTCGTAGTTGCCGGAAGTGAGGAAATCATCGTTGACGCCATCGGCATTGCGCACATAGCCGTAGCCGATGTTCTTGCCGATGGTGTAGCCATAGCCGCCGCTGGTGAGATAACCGACCGCCTCGCCGTTGCGCAGGATGGTCTCGCGCCCGAGCAGCACGACGTCCGGATCATCGACAGTGAAGCCGGCAAAGCGTTTCCCGAGCGCCGCGCCGTCGAGCTTTTCCAGAGCCCGCCGGCCGAGGAAATCGGTGTTCTTCCTGAGCTTCACCGCCCAGCCGAGGCCGGCCTCCTGCGGCGTGTCGTTGGGCGTGATGTCGGCGCCCCAGGCGCGGTAGCCCTTTTCCAGCCGCAGCGATTCCAGCGCCCGATAGCCGACCGGGCGAATGTCGTGGACAGCGCCCGCCGTCATCAGCGCGTCGAAAACCTCGCCCGTCGCCGCGATCGGCGCATGCAGTTCCCAGCCGAGTTCGCCGACATAGGTGACGCGCAGTGCCCGGATGGCATGACCGGCAATGGCGATCTCGCGAACATGGCCGAATGGAAAGGCGGCATTCGAGACGTCGGCATCGGTCACCGCTGACAGCACGTCACGGGCGCGCGGCCCAATCAGCGACAATGTGCCGAAATCCTCGGTGACGTCGGTCAGCGTCACGTCGAACTCCCGGCCGATATGATCGGCAATCCAGGAGAAATCATGCGTGCGGAAACCGGTGCCGGTGACCACGTAGAATTTTTCCTCACCGAGCCTCGCCACGGTCAAATCGGCCTCGATGCCGCCGCGCGTATTGAGGAGCTGCGTGTAGGTCAGCCGGCCGACCGGCTTGGCGACGTCGTTGGCGCAGATCCAGTCCAGCGCCTTCAGCGCGTCGGCTCCGGTCATTTCGTATTTGGCGAAAGACGACTGGTCGAAAATACCGATCTTTTCGCGCACGTGGCGGTGCTCGTCGCCAACCGCCGGGAACCAGTTCTGCCGGCCCATCGAATAGACGTCCTTCGGCTCGATGCCTTCCGGCGCGAACCAGTTCGGCCGCTCCCAGCCAAGTTTCGAGCCGAACACGGCGCGATGTTTTTGCAGCCGCTCGTACAAAGGCGAGACGATGCGCGGCCGGCCGCTGACATATTCCTCATGCGGGAAGCCGATCGTGTAGTGCTTGCCATAGGCTTCCAGCGTGCGGTCGCGGACCCATTGCCGGTCGCGGTGGAGATCGGAGAAGCGGCGGATGTCGACCACCCACAGATCGAGCGGCGCCTCGCCGTCGATGACCCATTGCGCCAGCACCCAGCCGGCGCCGCCGCCGGACGCGATGCCGAAGGCATTGAAGCCGGCGCCGACGAACATATTGGCGCAGTCCGGCGCCACACCGAGGATGAAATTGCCATCCGGCGTAAAGCTCTCCGGCCCGTTGATCATCTGCTTGACGCCGGCATTGGCGAGCGCCGGGACACGCTCGATCGCCTGGCTCATATGCTGCTCGAAATGATCGTAATCATCGTCGAACAGCCGGAACTCCCAATCGTCCGGCACATCGCCGCCCGGCAGACCGGTCGTCCACGCCTGCGGGTTCGGCTCGTAACCGCCCATCACCAACCCGCCGACCTCCTCCTTGAAATAAGTGCGGCGATCGGGGTCGCGAATTGTCGGCGCGTCGGTCGGCAGGCCATCGATCTTTTCGGTGATGATGTACTGGTGCTTCACCGGCTGCAGCGGCACGTTTATGCCGGCGAGCGCACCCACCTGCCGCGCCCATTGCCCGGCGCAGTTCACTACCTTGTCGCAGGCGATATCGCCCTTGCTGGTCTTTACCGCGGTGATCCGGCCGTCTCTCATTTCGAAGCCGGTGACCCGCACCTCCTCGAACAATTTTGCGCCATGCATGCGCGCACCCTTGGCCAGCGACTGGGTGATGTCGGAAGGGCTTGCCTGACCGTCGGTCGGCAGCCAGGACGCGCCGACGAGGTCGCCGGTTTCCAGCAGCGGCCACATTTCCTTGACCTCGGCCGGCGACAGCAGATGCATGTCCATGCCGAAGCTCTTAGCCGTCGTTGCCAGCCGCTTATACTCGGTCCAGCGGTCGGCATTGGTGGCGAGGCGCAGGCAGCCAGTCATCTTCCAGCCGGTGGCGAGGCCGGTTTCGGCTTCCAGCCCCTTGTAGAGATCGACGGAATATTTGAGCACGCGCGTGATCGACGCCGACGAGCGCAGCTGGCCGACCAGCCCGGCAGCATGCCAGGTCGAACCCGAGGTCAGTTTGCCCTGTTCGAGCAGCACGATTTCGGCCTTGTGGTCGCGCGCCAGATGATAGGCCGTCGAACAGCCGATGATGCCACCGCCGATGACGACGATCCCGGCCTGGGCGGGCAAGGTCATGTCCGCGTCCCGTATTTTGTCTTGTAGTTTTCCAGGGCGGCTTCGAGCCGCGCCAGGTTTTCGTCAGCGTAGGCGGCGTAGTCGACACCGGGCGCGTCGAGGTAAAGCTCGGAAACCATGCCCCACATCGCCTCACGCAGCAGCGACGCGCATTGCATGGCGGCGTGCGAGCGCCGTATCGCCGGGTCCGGCTCCTTCATGAAATAGGCGGTCAGGAAGGCGAAGGACTCCTCGTCGCTCATGCCTGCATTCGACGCCGCGCCGGCAAGGTCGAACATCGCGGTGTTGAAGCCTGCATATTCGAAATCGATGAGCCACAGCCTGTGACCGTCGTCGATTATGTTAGCCGGCAAGAGGTCATTATGGCCGAAGACGATCGGCAGCAGCTTTTGCGCGCGCTCGAGCTCGTCCGCCAGCGTCAGCAGGCGCGGCACTTCGCCCAGCTTGCGGCTGCGGCCTTCCTCCAGCGTGCGCGCATAGTCTCGAATGACATGGAATACCCAGAACATGAAGCCGGCGCCGGAGACATGACCGGGCATCTCCCGGTGGAAACCGCGCAGCAACGCGGCAACGCGGCCGAGATCGGCGCGCACGTCCTGCGCGACATAGGCCTTGGCGCCGAGATACTCCGTCACCATGACGCCGGGTCCAGTGTAGTGGACGGCCGGAGCGAAGCCTGCCGCGTGCGCTGCCCGCGCCGTCATCATCTCGCGCTCGCGAAAGACATGGTGGAACGGATAGTCCTGGCCGAGCCGCACGACGTGCCGCCCGGCCGCGTCCTTGACCAGATAATTGGCATTGCTCAGCCCGCCCGGCAGCGGCGCGATGTCGATGCTGCCGGTCCAGCAAGGCAGCGCACGGATGCGGTCTTCGACAGTCACGATCTCGTCCAACATTGGGTCAATTTTCCACGCATGTCACGGCTGGCCAGCGATGACAATCGGACGGAGGAATGGAGGCAACGCGAAGATCTCGTCGGTGCAGATCTCGGGATCGGTATCCCGCACCGCACCGACGAGCCCCTTTGTGCCGGGTTCTTCGACGCCGGCATCCGCCCCCGCGGATCCTGAATTTCGGTACCCTTGCACCCGACGATCTCCCGGGTGTTCGGGCAAGCGATTTTTCGTGCGGCTCAGCCTCCGTCCTCCGTTCCGAGCCTGTCACAGCGATAATGTCGCGCCACGCTGGAGGCGTTGTCAACGCGAAATTGTGGTATTTTCTGGTTTTTTGCCCGAATTTTGCTAAATTCCTTGGAGTTAGTGGCATTTATGCCGTAGAAGCGGTCAGCGGTGCAACAATCCGACCGGATGGAGCCGATGGTCCACTCGAAGCGGCATGGCGAAATCCTGCGCCTCCTCAAGGAGGAAGGCACCGTGACCATTGCGAGCCTGGCCAACCGGCTGGGCGTCTCGCTGGAGACAGTACGCCGCGACGTCAAGCCACTGACCAGCGACGGTTCCATCCTCAAGATGCACGGCGCCGTCGGCCTGCCGTCGATTGCCGGCGAAGCGCCGTTCGAGCGGCGCATGCGCGAGAACGCCGATGCCAAGCGGGCAATAGCGCGCATGGTCGCCGCCACCATCCGCGACGGCGAATCGATCATGCTCGACACCGGCACCACCACCTCTTTCCTGGCCCGGGAACTGCTCGGCCACCGGCGGCTGACGGTCGTCACCAACTCCTCCGACATCGCCCGCACATTGGCCACCGTCAACGGCAATAAGGTCTACATGGCCGGCGGCGAGCTGCGCAGCGATTCCGGTGCTGCCTTCTGCGTCTCGGCCATCGAATTCGTCAGCCGCTTTTCCGTCAGCCATGCAGTGATATCGACCGGTGCGGTCGATGCCGTCACCGGCGTCATGGACTATGATCTGGAAGAGGCCGAATTCGCCCGCATGGTGCTGTCGCGCGGCCAGCGTTCGCTTGTCGTCACCGACCATAGCAAATTCGGCCGCCAGGGCCTTGTTCAGGTCTGCGGCTTCGGCGGCTTTTCCGAACTCGCGACCGACCGTCCGCCGCCGCACGACATCGCCGCCGCCCTTGCCCAGGCCGGCGCACGGCTCAGCATTGCCGATGGCGGAAGCGAGGGCTGAGCTCTAGCGTGAGCTCTATCGGGAGATCTGCGCCAGCACCCACTTCCCAGCGCCGCCTCTGCCGTGTTTAGTCCGGCCATGGCTTTCACCATCCGCCAATTGCAGTTCTTCATCGCCGTCGCCGAGCAGGGCACAGTGTCGGGCGCCGCCCAGAACCTGTCGATCTCGCAATCCTCGGTCACCGAGGCGATCAAGGAGCTGGAGCACGATCTCGGCGTCGAGCTGTTCGAGCGCCACCCGCGCGGCTTGAACATCACCCACAAAGGCCACCAGTTCCTGCGCCATGCGAGAAAGATCCTGGCCGACGTTTCCGATGCGCGCCGCGCCTTCTTCGGCGAACAGGCCGCGGCAAGCGGGCGGCTACAACTTGGCGTCACCTCGCTGGTCGCCGGCTATGTGCTTTCCGATCTTCTTGCCCGCTACCGCCGCGCCTATCCGGGTGTCGAGGTCTCGGCGATCGAGGACAATGGCGACTATCTCGAGCACCTGTTAATTGGCGGCAAGCTCGACATTGCCGTCATGGTCACCTCGAACCTGCGCGACCGCACGGCACTGCAGTCCGAAATCCTCGAAGTCTCGGCCTACCGGCTGTGGCTGCCGCTCGGCCATCCCTTGGCCGGTGCCGACATCATCGGCATCGGCGACATCGCCTCGGAACCGCTGATCATGCTGACCGTCGACGAGATCGAGGAGAATACCGGAAAGCTGCTGACGGCAATCGGCGCCAAGCCGCATGTCGCCTTCCGCACCCGCTCGGTCGAAGCGGTGCGCAGCCTCGTCGCTACCGGCGCCGGCGTGGCGCTGCTGCCCGACCTCGTCTACCGGCCATGGTCGCTGGAAGGCGACCGCATCGAATCGCGCGATATTTCGGGGTCGTTACCAGTCGTCCAGGTCGGCATGGTCTGGCGGCGCGGCTCCGGCCTGCCGCAGGCGGCGCGCGACTTCATCGGACTTGCCCAGTCGCAGCGCATGGTGCGCCAACGGCCCGAGAAGATCGGCCGCTGACGTATCGGAAAAACCGATATCGGCTTTCTGATAAATGAATTTGCGAAACCGGAAATTTCGCAGCACTTTTCGGTCAGGGAACAAAGCTGCCGTTAGAGCGACGTGCGTCCAATTGGACGCACATAGTACGCTCTAAGACTTTTAGTTTTCGCATCGGGCTTTCAGAGCCGCGCATCCAACGTTTTTGAACGGGCGCATGATCTTCTTCCGAAACCCGAAACCGGTTTCGAGGTCATGCAAAATGGGAGATCGACGATGAATTCATTGCTGAAATCATGCACTGCCTTAACGGTCGCGCTGAGCTTCTCCGGCCAGGCCATCGCCCAGGTCAAGGAGCTCGGCAAAGGCGAAGGCGAGGTCAATATCGTCGCCTGGCCGGGCTATATCGAGCGCGGCGAAACCGACAAGGGCTATGATTGGGTCACGTCCTTCGAGAAGGAAACCGGCTGCAAGGTCAACGTCAAGACCGCTAACACCTCCGACGAGATGGTCTCGCTGATGAACGAGGGCGGTTTCGACCTGGTCACCGCCTCGGGCGATGCCTCGCTGCGTCTGGTCGCCGGCAAGCGCGTCCAGCCGATCAACACCGACCTCATCCCGAGCTGGAAGACGGTCGACGACCGGCTGAAGGATGCGCCCTGGTTCACCGTCGGCGGAGTCCATTACGGCGTCCCCTATCAGTGGGGGCCGAACGTGCTGATGTACAACACCGAAGTGTTCAAGGAGGCGCCGAAGAGCTGGAACGTGGTCTTCGAGGAAATGAAGCTTCCCGACGGCAAGTCGAACAAGGGCCGCGTCCAGGCCTATGATGGGCCGATCCACATCGCCGACGCCGCCAATTACCTGATGGCTCACAAACCGGAGCTCGGCATCAAGGATCCGTACGAACTGACCGAGGATCAGTACAAGGCGGCGCTCGACCTGCTGCGGGTCCAGCGTACGCTGGTCGGACGCTATTGGCACGACGCCGCCATCCAGGTCGACGATTTCCAGAACGAAGGCGTCGTCGCCTCCGGTTCTTGGCCCTACCAGGTCAACACGCTGATCGCGGCCAAGAAGCCGGTCGCCTCGACTATCCCCGAGGAGGGCGTCACCGGCTGGGCCGATACCACGATGATGGAGGCCGATGCTGCCCACCCGAACTGCGCCTACATGTGGATGGAGCATTCGCTGTCGCCAAAAGTGCAGGGCGACGTCTCCGCCTGGTTCGGCTCGCTGCCGGTTGTGCCCGCCGCCTGCAAGGGCAACGAACTGCTCGGGGAGGAAGGCTGCAAGACCAACGGGTACGACAATTTCGACAAGATCAAGTTCTGGAAGACGCCGGTCTCGAAATGCGCCACCCAGAACGACCAGTGCGTGCCCTATTACCGCTGGGTGTCGGACTATATCGGCGTCATCGGCGGGCGGTGAGTTCGCCTCACCTACGAAGCTCGGCGCTGCCCCTCACCCTTACCCTCTCCCCGTGAAGAACGGGGGGTCGCCAGCGTTGGAGCGCCTCCCTTCTCCCCGTCCACTATACGAGGAGAAGGTGCCGGCAGGCGGATGAGAGGCAGCGCTACCGCCTGAAATTTGATGAGCCTGACAGATCAGGACAGCCCCATGACCTCCGCCGTTTCCTTCCAAAACGTCTCTCGCCATTTCGGCAGCGTGCGTGCCGTCGACGCGGTCGATCTCGACATCGTGCCGGGCGAGTTCTTCGCCATGCTCGGGCCTTCCGGCTCGGGCAAGACGACGTGCCTGCGCCTCATCGCCGGTTTCGAGCAGCCGACGGCGGGCTCGATCTCGATCTTCGGCGAACGCGCCGAGGGCGTGCCGCCCTATCGCCGCAACGTCAACACCGTGTTCCAGGATTATGCGCTGTTCCCGCATCTCAACGTGCTCGACAACGTCGCCTATGGGCTGATGGTCAAGGGCGTCGGCAGACCGGAGCGGCAAAAGGCGGCGGAAGAAGCGCTGGCGCTGGTGCGGCTTCCCGGCTACGGCGCCCGTCGCCCTGGCCAGCTTTCCGGCGGCCAGCGCCAGCGCGTCGCGCTCGCCCGTGCGCTGGTCAACCAGCCCAAGGTGCTGTTGCTCGACGAGCCGCTCGGCGCCCTCGACCTCAAGCTTCGCGAAAACATGCAGGAGGAGTTGAAATCGCTGCAGAAGGCGCTCGGCATCACCTTCGTGTTCGTCACCCACGACCAGGGCGAAGCGCTGTCGATGGCCGACCGCGTGGCCGTCTTCAATGACGGCAAGATCATGCAGATCGGCACGCCGGAAGACATCTACCAGCGCCCCAAGACCCGCTTCGTCGCCGATTTCGTCGGCTCGTCCAACGTGCTGCCGCCGGATTTCGTCCAGCGCTATGCCGGCCAGCATCGCTGGGGCAGCCTGCGGCCCGAATCCATCCGTATTGGCCGGGCCAACGGCGAAGGGGTTGCCGCCCGCCTGGTCTCGACCAACTATCTCGGCGCCACGACAAGACTGGCGCTCGATGCAGAGGGCTTGCGGCTGCATGCCATCGTGCCGGCGGGTGCTGCCTTGCCCCGGGAAGGCGAGGCGGTGGTGCTCACCTTCAACCGCGAGCATTTGCATCTGATGGACGAGCCAGGATGAGCCTGGACGCTGCCATGCCGCGGGCCACGGCCCCCGCCATCCTGCCGGGTAGTGGCGGCGTACGCGGCGGGCTCTCCGATCTCTTCTGGCGCCGGCCGCAATTCTTGCTGCTCCTGATGCTGCTACCCCCGGTTCTTTGGCTCGGCATCGTCTATATCGGCTCGCTGTTTGCGCTGCTTTTGCAGAGCTTCTTTTCGATCGATGAGTTCTCCGGCCTCATCAACCGCGAGTTCACGCTGAAGACTTATGGCGACCTGCTGCAGGCCGCCAATCTCGACATCATCCTGCGCACGGTGACGATGGCGGCGCTGGTGACGCTGGCTGCGGCGGTCATCGCCTTTCCCATCGCCTATTACGCGGCGCGCTATGCGCGTGGCCGTTGGAAGGCGCTGTTTTATCTCGGCGTCATGCTGCCGCTGTGGTCGAGCTACCTGGTCAAGATCTATGCCTGGAAGCTGATCCTGGCCAAGGAAGGCATCCTGACATGGCTGCTGGCCAAATTGCATCTTCTCTGGCTGCTTGATGCCTGGCTATCGCTGCCGATCGTCGGCGGCAACTCATTGTCGGTCTCCTCAACCGGCACCTTCGTCGTCTTCGTCTATGTCTGGCTGCCATTCATGATCCTGCCGGTGCAGGCCGCACTCGAGCGCGTGCCGGGCAATTTGGTCGAGGCTTCGTCCGATCTCGGCGCCTCGCCCGGCCAGACCTTCGGCAACGTGCTGTTCCCGCTGGCGCTGCCCGGCATCGTTGCCGGCTCGATCTTCACCTTCTCGCTGACGCTCGGCGACTACATCATTCCTCAGATCATCGGCACCTCGCGGCTGTTCATCGGCCAGGCCGTCTATTCGCAGCAAGGCACCGCCGGCAACATCCCGCTCGCCGCCGCCTTTACCGTGGTGCCCATCGTCATCATGGGCTTCTATCTCTGGGGCGCCAAGCGCATGGGGGCTTTCGATGCGCTCTGACCGTGGCCCATCTGCGCCGATCGGCCTGAAGCTCGCTGCCACCGGCGGCCTGCTCTTTCTGCACCTGCCGATCCTGCTGATCTTCGTCTATGCCTTCACCACCGAGGAGAAGAGCTTCGTCTGGCCGCCGCCGGGCCTGACCACGCAATGGTTCGCCGTCACCTGGAACCGCCCCGACGTCTGGCAGGCGCTGTCATTGTCTGTGCGGGTCGCGGCGATCTCGACTGCCATCGCTCTGATCCTCGGCACGCTGTGCGCAGCCGCCGTATCCCGCACAAAATTCTTCGGCCGCGAAACCATCTCGCTGCTGGTCATCCTGCCGATCGCGCTGCCCGGCATCATCACCGGCATCGCGCTGCGCTCGGCCTTCGCGCTGGCCGAAATCCCGTTCTCGTTCTGGACGATCGTGCTCGGCCACGCCACCTTCTGCGTGGTCGTCGTCTACAACAACGCGGTCGCCCGTTTCCGCCGCACGTCCGGCTCGATGATCGAGGCGTCGATGGATCTCGGCGCCGATGGTTTCCAGACCTTTCGGCATGTCGTGCTGCCCAACATCGCTACCGCGCTGCTGGCCGGCGGCATGCTTGCCTTTGCGCTGTCCTTCGACGAGGTCATCGTCACCACCTTCACCGCCGGCCAGCAGCAGACGGTGCCGATCTGGATGCTCGAAGAATTGATCCGTCCGCGCCAGCGTCCGGTCACCAATGTCGTGGCGATGGTGGTAGTGCTGGTGACGCTGCTCCCCATCCTCGCTGCCTATTACCTGACCCGCGACGGCGACCAGATCGCCGGTTCGGGCAAATGATCTCGTTCATAAGGGAGAGACTTCCATGGACAAGCAGATGCTGATCGGCTCGAAATTCGAAAAAGGCACCGAGACCGAGGAGCCGATCCTCAACCCGAAGACCGGGGCGACCATCCTCAATCTGCCTGAGGCCAGCCCAGCGCAGATCGAGGCGGCCGTGCTTGCTGCCGAAAAAGCCTTCGTCACCTGGTCCCGCACAACACCGGCGCAGCGCGCCGGCTATCTCCTGAAAATCGCCGATCGCATCGAGGCTGCTGCACAGGATTTCGCGGCGCTCGAGGCGCTGAACTGTGGCAAGCCGATCAATGCCGTGCTCAATGACGAGATCCCGGCGATCGTCGACTGCTACCGCTTCTTTGCCGGCGCGGTCCGCTCGATGCCCGGCCAGGTCGCCGGCGAATACATTCCCGGCCACACCTCGATGGTCCGCCGCGACGCCATCGGCGTTGTCGCGTCGATCGCGCCGTGGAACTATCCGCTGATGATGATGGCCTGGAAGCTGGCGCCGGCGATTGCCGGCGGCAACACCGTCGTCTTCAAGCCGTCGGAACAGACGCCGCTGACCGCGCTGAAGCTGGCGAAAATCCTTGCCGAGATCCTGCCGGAAGGCGTCGTCAACGTCGTGCTCGGTCGCGGCGACAGCGTCGGCAACACGCTGATCAACCACCCGAAGGTCAACATGATCTCGATCACCGGCGACGTCGCCACCGGCAAGAAGGTGCTGCAGGCTGCCGCCAAATCGGTCAAGCGCACGCATCTCGAGCTCGGCGGCAAGGCGCCGGTCATCGTCTTCGACGACGCCGATCTCGGCGCGGTGGTCAACGGCCTGCGCGCCTTCGGCTATTACAATGCCGGCCAGGACTGCACCGCCGCCTGCCGCATCTACGCCGGCAAGAATATCTACGACAAGCTCGTCGCCGACCTCTCCGCTGCCGTCTCGACCATCAAGTATGATCGTCCTGACGATACCGAAAACGAGATCGGCCCGCTGATCTCGCGTCGCCAGCGCGACCGCGTCTCGAGCTTCGTCGAGCGCGCCTCTGAGCTCAAGCACATCGAGATCACCACGGGCGGCAAGCCGGGCGAGGGCTCCGGCTTCTTCTACCAGCCGACCGTCGTCGCCGGCGCGCTGCAGGAGGACGAGATCGTGCGCCGCGAAGTGTTCGGTCCGGTGGTCTCGGTCACCCGCTTTTCCGAAGTCGACGAAGCGGTGAACTGGGCCAATGACTCTGACTACGGCCTGGCGTCGTCGGTGTGGACCAAGGATGTTTCGCGCGCCATGGCGACGGCGGCCCGGCTGCAATATGGCTGCACCTGGATCAATACCCATTTCATGCTGACCAACGAGATGCCGCATGGCGGGTTAAAACAATCCGGCTACGGCAAGGACATGTCGCTCTACGCGCTGGAGGACTATACCGCCGTCCGCCACGTCATGGTCGCTCACGGGTAGCGCCCGCGAGGAGACGCCTATTCTTCCGCCTCCTCCGCCTCGCCTGCGGCCGGCGCCACCAGCAGCACAGCGGCGCCGAGGAGCGCGGCGATGAAGGAGCCGGCGAGGATGCCGACCTTGACCGCGTCCTGCAGGGCGGCGTCGCTGGCGAAGGCGAGCAGGCCGATGAACAGGCTCATGGTGAAACCGATGCCACAGAGCAGCGAAATGCCGACCATGTGCAGCCAGCCGGCATTGACCGGCAGATCGGCGAAGCCAAGCCGGATGGCAAGCGCGGAAGACCCGAACACGCCGACCAGCTTGCCCAAGACGAGGCCGGCGGCGACGCCGAGCGTCAGCGGCTCGGCCAGGGCGGCAGCGCTGAGACCGGCGACCGAGACGCCGGCGTTGGCAAAGCCGAAAATCGGGATGACGAAAAAGGCGACGACTTTGTGCAGGCCGTGTTCGAGCCGGTGCAGCGGCGAATGGTCGAGATCATGGCCGCTGCCCGGCGATATCTTCAGCGGTATGGTGAGGGCCAGCGCGACGCCGGCGAGCGTCGCATGGACGCCCGATTTGAGCACCAAAACCCACAGAACGATGCCGAGCAAGATGTACGGCAGCAGCGTCAGCACCCGCATGCGGTTGAGCACCACCAGCAGCGCGATCACGGCGAAGGCGGCGCCGAGATAGGCGAGCGAGAGGCCGCTGGTATAGAACACCGCGATGATGAGCACCGCGCCGAGATCGTCGATGATGGCGAGCGCGGTGAGGAATATCTTCAGCGAGCCCGGGACGCGGCTGCCGAGCAGCGACAGCACGCCGAGCGCAAAGGCGATATCGGTGGCGGTTGGGATCGCCCAGCCGGACAGAGCGGCTGGATTGTTGCGGTTGATGGCGACGTAGACCAGTGCCGGCGCTGCCATGCCGCCGGCGGCGGCGATGCCGGGCAGCACGCGGCGCGGCCAGGTCGACAGCTGGCCGTCAAGCATTTCGCGCTTGATCTCGAGGCCGACCAGCAGGAAGAACACCGCCATCAGGCCGTCATTGATCCAGTGCGAGACGCTGAGCGGTCCGAGATAGGCATGGAGGGCGGAGAAATAAGCCTCGCCCAGCGGCGAATTGGCGACGATCAGGGCCAAGGCCGCCGCAGCCATCAGGATGAGGCCGCCGGCCGCCTCGCTGTCGAGGAATTCGCGCAGCATGGAGACCAGCCGCTTTTCGTCCTGCATGTCGCCTCCGTCGTATCAGCGGCAAGGTCCGACACCGCCAAGCGATGATGCGCAAACAGCGCTGGCCGGGCAAGCCTGTAATGAGAGCCCTTTAGCGCGGCGCGCGCTTGGCGAGGATGCGTTGCAGCGTGCGGCGATGCATGTTCAGGCGGCGTGCGGTTTCCGAGACGTTGCGGTCGCACATTTCGTAGACGCGCTGGATGTGTTCCCAGCGCACGCGATCGGCCGACATTGGATTTTCTGGCGGCGCTGCGCGTTCGCCCGCGGTGCGGGTCAGAGCGGCAAAAATATCGTCGGCATCGGCCGGCTTCGACAGATAGTCGATGGCGCCGAGCTTTACCGCCGTCACCGCAGTGGCGATGTTGCCGTAGCCGGTGAGGATGATGGCGCGGGCGTCGTCGCGCTTCTCGCGAATCGCGGCGACGACGTCGAGGCCGTTGCCGTCGGCCAGCCGCATGTCGACCACCGCATAGGCCGGCGGATTGGCGCGCGCCTTGGCAACCGCCTCCTCGACGCTCTCCGCCGTCTCGACCACGAAACCCCTGGTTTCCATGGCGCGGGCAAGCCGCGTCAGGAACGGCTTGTCGTCGTCCACGATCAGCAGCGAGGTATCCTCGCCTTCGACCATTGCGCCAATCGTTTCGTCAGTACTCATCGTGCTGAAAATCCTGCTGCCTGATTTTTACGCAAATATAGTTTCGCAACGCTATTGTCCAATTTAGGCCGTGTCGAACATGGTGGCCGAAGCCTGCTCGGGATTGAGGAAGACGCTGCGCGGCCACGATATCTGCACGATAGCGCCCTCGCCGGGCTCGCTTGAATTGCGGAAATCGAGCGTCGCGCCGGAGCGTTCGAGCAAGGTTTTGGCGATGAATAGGCCGAGGCCGAGGCCGCCGCCAGCTTCGGTGCCTTGTCGCGTCGACATATAGGGTTCGCCGATACGGTCGATGATCTCCGGTGGAAAGCCCGGCCCGTCGTCGATGATCGAGAAGCTGACGGCGGCCTCATTCCAGTTCCAGCGCACTGTCACGCTGTTGCGGGCGAAGTCGACCGCGTTCTCGACCAGATTGCCGAGGCCGTAAATGACGCCGGGATTGCGCCGGCCCACCGGTTCCGGGCCGATGCGCTCGCCCGGCCGAAGCTTGATCGAAATGCCGAAATCGCGGTGCGGCGCCGTCACCTCCTCGACCAGCGAGGTCAGCGGCAGGCGCGAGAGGTGCACCTCGCTCTCGGAGGACAGGCTGGTCAGGCGCTTCAGGATTTCGCGGCAGCGCTCGCTCTGCGAACGCAGCAGCTTCACGTCCTCGCCGTATTTCGGATCTTCGCCAAGCGCCTTCTCCATTTCCTTGGCGACAAGTGTGATGGTGGCGAGCGGTGTGCCGAGCTCGTGCGCGGCGGCCGCGGCGAGGCCGTCGAGGGCAGAGAGATGCTGCTCTCGCTGCAACACCAATTCCGTGGCGGCAAGCGCGTTGGCAAGCAGCCGCGCCTCCTCGGCCACCCGGAAGGCATAGATCGCGGTAAAGGCGATGGAGCAGAACACCGCCATCCACATGCCTGCGACATAGATGAACGGCATCGCCAATGGCGCGCCCTCATGCCATGGCAGCGGCAGGTGGTAAAAGACCAGCAGCGTCGCCGCCACGATCACCAGCGCGCCGAGCATGGCGGTCAGCCGCAGCGGCAGCGACGTCGCCGAGACGACGACGGGCACGGTCATCAGCAGCGAAAACGGATTGGTGAGTCCGCCGGTCATGTAGAGCAGGCCGGCAAGCTGCAGGCTGTCGAAGGTCAGGATGGCGAAGGCCGAGAACGGGGTAAGCCGATGCGCCGCCGGATAGCGGAAGGTCAGCAAAAGGTTCATCCAGGCCGAACAGGCGATCAGCGCAAAACACATGCTGACCGGCAGCGGAAATTTCAGCCCGTAAGCGACGACAAGCACGGTCAGGCTCTGGCCGACGATGGCAAGCCAGCGCAACCTGATCAGCGTGTTGAGGCGCAGCCGCTGGCTTTGCTGGAAGTCGGGTGCGTGCAGGATGTTTATCATGGCCAGTGATTATAGAGGGGAAACAGCCGGAGGTCTTTTCCGAAAAACCGCCGAAGCCGGCCCTCGGTTCGGGATGACAGTCTGGAAGCATCAGGTACCGCGCGGCTTGGCCCGGCTGGTGGCGGCGGCGAGAAGCGGGTTCTCCGGCCAGACATGCCTGGGATAGCGGCCGCGCATCTCTGCCCGCACATCGGCCCAGGAGCCGCGCCAGAAGCCGGGCAGGTCGCGCGTCGTCTGGATCGGCCGGTGCGCCGGCGACAGCAATTCGAGCGTCAGCGGCACAGTGCCGTTGGCGATCGCCGGATGCCGGTCGAGGCCGAACAGTTCCTGCACGCGGATCGCCAGCACCGGCCATTCGCCGTCATAGCGGATCGGCAGCCGGCTGCCCGACGGCGCGTCGAAATGGGTCGGCGCCAATGTGTCGATCTTGCGCTGCAATTCGTGCGGCACCAGCGTCATCAGGCCTTGCGAAAGCACGCTGGGATCGATTGCCGCAAAGGATGCCGCGCCGGAAAGGAACGGCAGCAGCCAGTCGTCGAGGCGCTCGAGGAGCGCGGCATCGGAGACATCGGGCCATGGCACGCCGAGGCCGCGATGCAGCCAGCCGAGCCGCTGCCGCAACGTCTCCGCCTCTCTGTTCCACGGCAACAGGGACAGGCCGTGTTCGCGCAAGGCGTCGAGGATGGCGCGATCCGCGTCGGCACCGGTCGGCGCCGGCAGCATGCGTTCGGACAGCGTGATGGCGTCGAGGCGAACCGTTTCGCGCACCCGCACCGCGCGCCTGTCGCGGTCGAAGCTCACCTCGCGGCGGGCCTCGATCTTTTCCGCCAGCGCAGTGCGGATGTCGGCCTCATCGATGGCTGCCGCTGCGGTGATGCGGGCGTTCTGCGCCTTGCCCTGCAGGTCGGCGACGACGAGCCAGGTCTCGCCGGCCAGCGGATCGGAGGCGTCGAGCATGGCGCCCGAGCCGTTGGCAAGCACGAAGCGGCCACGCTCGCCGCGCGCTTTGGCGACCCGATCCGGCCAGGCATGGATGAGGAGAGCGCCGGCTGTGCTGCCCTCCCCCTTGAGGGGGTCGGAAGGACGGGCGAGACCCGTGGCTCGGCCCGGCGCGTCGATCCGCGTAGCGGATCGGGGTGGGGTCGGTTCGGGCACGCCATCGACGACCCCGCCCCGTCTCCCTCGTCTCGCTGCGCTCGGCTCGTTCGCCGACCCTCCCCTCGAGGGGGAGGGTGAAGCCTGCTTTGCCAGCCTCTCAGCCAGCTGCCGGGCGGCGGTGGCGCGCGGTGATCTTTCGGCGCGAAAGCGCAGCAGCCGCCGTTCGAGATCGGCACCATCGCCGCCAAGGCCACGCTCGGTCAACAATACGCCGAGCATCGCCGCCTCGAGCGCCTCTCCGGTTCTTGCCGCCTCGGCGACCATGTGGGCGAGCCGCACCGGTAGCGCCAGCCTGCGCATCGCGGCACCGGCATCCGTCAGGCGTCCTGCCGCATCGACAGCATCGAGCGCACGTAGCAGTACCCTCGCCTCGGTGAGCGCCGGAGCCGGCGGGGGGTCGAGGAAGGACAGGCTGGTCGGATCGGCGACGCCGAACGCCGCGCTATCGAGCAACAGGCCGGAAAGATCAGCCTCGAGGATTTCCGGCGGCGTGAAGGCCGGCAGGGCCGCTGTCTGCTCGGCCCGCCACAACCGGATGGCGACGCCCGGCTGCGTGCGCCCGGCACGGCCGGCGCGCTGGTCGGCGGAAGCGCGGGAAGCACGTACCGTCTCCAGCCGCGTCAGGCCGCTCGCCGGCTCATAGCGCGGCAGCCGCGACAGGCCGGAATCGATGACGACGCGCACGCCGTCGATGGTGATGGAGGTTTCGGCGATCGACGTCGCCAGCACGACCTTGCGGCGGCCGAGCGGCGCCGGCTTGATCGCCGCGTCCTGCGCCTTGTTGTCGAGCATACCATAGAGCGGCACGATGTCGGTATCGGCGCCAACCTTGCCCGCCAGCCGCTCGGCGGTGCGCTCGATCTCGCGCTGGCCGGGCAGGAAAGCGAGCACGCTGCCCTCCTCCCCGGCAAGCGCCGAGCGGATCGCCTTGGCCATGGCGTCGTCGATGGTGACGCCGGCCGGCCGCTCGTCATAGCGGATGTCGACTGGGAAGGCGCGGCCTGCGCTCTCGATCACCGGCGCGCCGGACAGCAATTTTGCGACACGCGCGCCGTCGAGCGTTGCCGACATCACTAGCAATCTGAGTTCGGGCCTCAGCGCACCCTGCACGTCGAGGGCCAGCGCCAACCCGAAATCGCCGTCGAGCGAGCGTTCGTGGAACTCGTCGAATAGCACCGCCGCGACACCAGGCAGTTCCGGGTCGTCGAGGATCATGCGGGACAGCACGCCTTCGGTGACGACGAGAACCCTGGTCTTTGCGGAACTGCGGTTTTCCATGCGCATGGCATAGCCGACGGTTTCGCCGGGCTCTTGGCCGAGCAATTCGGCCATACGGCGGGCGGCAGCGCGGGCGGCGAGGCGGCGCGGCTCAAGCAGGATGATCTTTCCGGCGCCGAGCCATTCAGCGTCGAGCAGCGCCAGTGGAACCAGCGTCGTCTTGCCGGCACCGGGCGGCGCCACCAGCACGGCGCTGTTACCATGGCTCAGCGTTTCATTGAGTGCCGGCAAGACAACGGAGACCGGCAGGTCCGGCAAGGGTTTTGTCGTCATTGTGCTATGCTGTGCAGCCAGTTGGCAGCGACCGCATATCAGCGGTGGCGGTCGCGGCGCAACCTCGGCGCCGACTCAAAGCCTGGTCCGCGAAAACGGGTTCCAGCGCACCGTGCCGAGCCGCACCTCCTCGCGCACCATCGTCAGCAGGCCGGAACCGCCGACCACGGCCAAGCCGACCAGCGACAGAAAATCCGGATATTCCCTGAAGAACAGCGCACCTAGAACCACCGCCCAGACGATCTGCGAGTAATGCGTCGGCGCGATGCGGTTGGCCGGCGCGTATTTGACCGCCAGCAGATGCAGCAGCTGGCCGCCGGCGGTAAAGCCGCCGGCCAGCACCAGCCAGGCCCATTGCCTGCCATCCGGCAGCGAGAACGAGGTAGCCGCCGCACCGACGCCGTTGAAGAGCAGGCCGTAGCCGATCAGCACGCCGAGCATCGTTGTGCGCTTTTCCTGCGCGGCGAGCGAACGCATCAGGATGACATTGGTGGCGGCCAGGAAGGCGATGGTGAACGCCGCCAGATGACCAAGATGCAATTCGCGAAACCCCGGCCTGACGACCAGCATGACCCCGGCAAAGCCGGCGACGACCGCCAGCCACCGCCATGGGCCGACCTTTTCCTTGAGGACCAGCGTGGCCAGGATAGTGACGAACAGCGGCGCCAGAAAGATGAGCGCATAGACTTCCGCCAGCGGGATGGTGGTGAAGGCATAGACGCTGAGCACGCCCGAGGCGATGCCGGCCCAGGCCCGGGCCTGTACCGCCCAGGGCCGGTTGGTGCGCCAGAAATCGAGCCAGCGCTCGCCTGCCGGCCTGGCAAAGAGCAGAAAGCAGCCGGCAAACAATGTCGAGAAGAAGCCGATCTCGAAGACGTTGAACTGCCCGCCCAGGCTTTTGACAACCGCGTCGCTGCACGAATAGCTTGCATAGGCGATGAGCGCGAGCAGAATTCCGTTGGGCACGTTTTTCCATTTCCGGGAGAGATGAGAGTGAAGATATTGGCGCTTGGCGCGCATCCGGACGACATCGAGATCTTCATGTTCGGTACGATGGCCGCCTATGCCGCGCAAGGCGCAGAACTCTTTTTTGCCATAGCCACGGATGGCGCCAGGGGCGGCTATGGCGATCCGGCCGCACTTGTCCGCACGCGCCGCAAGGAGGCGACGGCGGCGGCCGGCCTGCTTGGCGTGACGCCGCGCTTCCTCGACTTTCCCGATGGCGGGCTGGTCGCGGATGCCGCGCTGATCGGGGCGCTCAAAGCACTGATCGGCGAGATAGGGCCGGATCTGGTGATAACGCATGCGCCGAACGACTATCATGGCGACCACCGCGCGCTGTCGGATGGCGTGCGCATCGCAGCGTCATTCTCGGTGCCGGTGCTACATGCCGACACGTTCGGCGGCACCGGGTTTTCGCCAACGCACTACGTCGATACCTCCAGGCATTTCGATCTCAAGGCGGAGGCGATCCGGGCGCACCAGTCGCAGGATCCCGAGCGTTTCGTCGACGCGGCGCGCACGCAGAACGCCTTTCGCGCCGGCCAGTGCAACGGCCCAGCCGGATCGTTCGCCGAGGCCTTCCGCTTCGAGCCAGTCTTCCCCTTCGCCGATATCCGCGCGCTGCTGCCGCCGGCCCCAGTGATCCGTCCGGTGGCCGTCAGCAACAAGACGGTGACCTAGGCAGGTCGCCGCAACTTCTCACGTTGCTTTCCTATCCAGCATGCTGCGATGCAGCAACGAATTCGCTTGCCTTGTTTAGTAAAAATTGCATCACTAAACAAATTACTAAACATCCGGTGCGCCGCCGCGTCGTTGTGTTTGGGCCCCCGAGGAGGGGTTTAGCGGGCTCTTGAAACCGTCATCCGGACGCGTTTCGCAAATGGGAGGAAGGCATGAAATCGACCTTGAAATTGGCGTTGGGACTGGCATCGACACTCTTTGCGTCGACAGCCGTTTCGAATGTCGCGCAGGCAGAAGATCTGACGCTTTGCTGGGCAGCCTGGGACCCGGCCAACGCGCTTGTGGAATTGTCCAAGGACTTCACCAAGGAAACCGGCATCGGCATGAAATTCGAATTCGTGCCGTGGACCAACTATGCCGATCGCTTTCTCAACGAGCTGAATTCGCACGGCAAGCTGTGCGACCTCATCATCGGCGACAGCCAGTGGATCGGCGGTGCCGCCGAGAACGGCCATTACGTCAAGCTGAACGACTTCTTCGACAAGGAGAAGATCAGCATGGATGATTTCGTGCCGGCGACCGTCGTCGGCTATTCGGAATGGCCGAAGAACTCGCCGAATTACTGGGCGCTGCCGGCCATGGGTGACGTCGTCGGTTGGACTTACCGCAAGGACTGGTTCTCCAAGCCGGAGCTGCGGAAGGAATTCAAGGAAAAGTACGGCTGGGATCTCGGCCCGCCGACGACCTTCGACCAATTGAAGCAGATCGCCGAATTCTTCCAGAAGCGCGACATCGACGGCAAGACCGTCTATGGCGCGTCGATCTACACCGAGCGCGGCTCGGAAGGCATCACCATGGGCGCCATGGACGTGCTCTACAGCTTTGGCTTCCAGTACGAAAACCCGAAAAAACCCTACGAGATGGAAGGCTTCGTCAACTCCGATAAATCGGTGAAGGGCCTGGAGTTCTACAAAGCCCTCTACGATTGCTGCACCCCTCCCGGCGCCTCGAACAGCTACATGGGCGAAGGCGTTGATGCCTTCAAATCCGGCCAGGTGGCGATGCACATGAACTTCGCCTTCACCTGGCCAGGCCTGCAGAAGGACGAGAATGTCGGCGGCGACAAGATCGGCTATTTCGTCAATCCCAAAGGTCCGGACGGGGACCAGTTCGCCCAGCTCGGCGGCCAGGGCATCTCGGTGGTCTCCTATTCCGACAAGCAGGAAGCCGCGCTCAAATACATCAAATGGTTCGCCAACAAGGACGTGCAGTCCAAATGGTGGTCGCTCGGCGGCTATTCCTGCCTCAACGCGGTCGTCAAGGACCCGGCCTTCCCGGCCAGCCAGCCCTACGCGCAGACCTTCCTCGACTCGATGGCCATCGTGAAGGACTTCTGGGCCGAGCCGAGCTATGCCCCGCTGTTGCAGGCATCGCAGAAGCGCTTCCACGACTATGTCGTTGCCGGGCAAGGCTCAGCCAAGGATGCGCTCGACGGCCTCGTCAAGGACTGGACCGAGGTCTTCCAGGACGATGGCAAGATGTAGCCGGGGCAAGATGTAACCGGCTCCTCCCGAGCCCGTGACCGAACCGTCCCGTGCCACTTGGCACGGGACACAGTTCAGATAAATTCCATTGTCGAGACGAGCCAAGTGACCGAAGCAGGACTGACCATGCTCAATCGGACGGCGGACAGCGTTGCCCGGGCTACGCCCGAGCCGTTGGCCCGCAAGGTCCGGGGCATCAGCGACAAGGGCCTCGCCTGGCTGTTCATCTCGCCGACGATCCTGTTGCTTTTAGCTATCAACATCTTTCCGCTGTTCTGGGCAATCTATCTGTCCTTCACCAATTTTCGCGCCAATCGGCCCAACGAGGTTGTGAAGAACCTTGGGCTGGCAAACTACAAGCGCATCCTCGCCGACCAGGACATCTGGATCGCCATGCAGACGACGGCGCATTTCGTGTTCTGGACCATCCTGCTGCAGACGCTGATCGGCTTCACGCTGGCTTGGCTGATCGACCGCAAGTTTCGCGGCCACGCCTTCTGGACGACAATCATCCTGGTGCCGATGATGCTGTCGCCGGCGGTGGTCGGTAATTTCTGGCGCTTCCTCTACGAGCCGCAGATCGGGCTGTTCGCCTATGCCGTTTCGTTCGTCACCGGCATTCCGGCAACCGAAATCAGCATGCTCTCCAACGTGTCACTGGCGCCATGGTCGATCATCATCGTCGACACCTGGATGTGGACGCCTTACGTGATGCTGATCTGCCTCGCCGGCCTGCGCTCGATCCCCGAATACATCTACGAAGCGGCCGAGGTCGACCGCGCCTCCAACTGGCGGCAGTTCTGGTCGATCACGCTGCCGATGGCGCTGCCCTTCATCATGCTGGCGGTGCTGTTTCGCGGCATCGAGAACTTCAAGATGTTCGACATGGTCAATTTGCTCACCGGCGGCGGGCCGGGATCGACCACCGAAGTGGCCTCGATCACGCTGAAGCGGCAGGCCTTCGAAAGCTGGCGGACGGGCTATTCCTCGGCCTTCGCCATCATCCTGTTCGTCGCAGTGTTTGGCCTCGCAAACATCTACGTCAAGGCGCTCAACAAGGTGAAGCAGAGATGAGCCTGACGTCAGCCCATTCCGTTGTCGCGCCGTCGGCCACGTCGAAGCGCGTCGCCGGCACGATCATCGTCGCCTACGCGCTGATCTCGATCGTGCCGCTGCTGTGGATCTTCGCCACCAGCTTCAAGACGCCGCCGGATTCGATCGCCTATCCGCCGAAGATCCTGTTCCAGCCCAGCCTCGAGGGCTACTGCAATTTGTTCTCGACCCGGACTCGGCAAACACCGGAATACATCAACTCGCTGGGACCGGCGACGGGCCTGTGCGACGAGACGGTGCGCAAGCGCAATATGGTGATCGCCGGCCCGTCCAACTTCATGCCGCGCTTCGTCAATTCGCTGATTATCGCGTTCGGCTCGACGTTTTGCGCGGTTTTCCTCGGCACGCTGTCGGCCTATGGTTTTTCGCGCTTCAAGGTGCCGCTCGCCGACGACCTTCTGTTCTTCATCCTGTCGACGCGGATGATGCCGCCGATCGCGGTCGCCATCCCGATCTACCTGATGTACCGGGAGCTTGGCCTGTCGGACACGGCTCTCGGCATGATCCTGCTTTATACGGCGGTCAACGTGTCCTTGGCGGTGTGGCTGCTGAAAGGCTTCATCGACGAGATCCCGCGCGAATATGAAGAAGCGGCGATGATCGACGGCTACACCAGGCTGCAGGCGTTCTGGCGCACGGTGCTGCCGCAGGCGACCACCGGTATTGCCGCAACCGCCATCTTCTGCCTGATCTTTGCCTGGAACGAATATGCCTTCGCTGCGCTGCTGACCTCGGGCACGGCGCAGACCGCGCCGCCCTTCATTCCGACCATCATCGGCGAAGGCGGTCAGGACTGGCCGGCGGTCGCGGCCGGCACGACGATCTTTCTGGTGCCGATCCTGGTCTTCACCATCCTGCTTCGCAAGCAATTGCTGCGCGGCATCACCTTTGGCGCGGTGCGTAAATGAGCATGACCGCAAAACGCAAATCGCGCTGGCCCGTCTGGGCCAGGCGCGGGCTGATGGAAAACGTCGCCACCGCGATCATCGCCATCGGCTTCCTGATGCTGTTCCAGCCCTTCGCACTGGTGCTCTACACCTATTCCTTCATCACCATGCTTGCGGGCACGGCGATGTTCATCATCGTCTCGAAATTTCCGGAGTAGACGATGGCCGAGATCAGGGTCGAACATCTGAGGAAGGCATTCGGCGATTTCGTCGCCGTGCAAGATTCCAACTTCGTCGTCGAGGACGGCGAATTCTTCGTCATGCTGGGGCCGTCCGGCTGCGGCAAGACGACGACGTTGCGCATGATCGCCGGGCTCGAACTGCCAACCGGCGGCAAGATCCTGCTTGGCGGCGAGGACGTCACCATGCGGCGTGCCCGCGAGCGCGACATCGCCTTCGTCTTCCAGCTGTTCGCGCTCTATCCGCACATGAATGTGCGGAAGAACATCGGCTTTCCACTGCTGGCGCAAGGCGTGCCAGGCGCTGAAATCCGGAGCCGAGTGGAGGAGATGGCGAAGCTTTTGCGGATCGACCATCTGCTCAACAAATCGGTCTCCGGGCTTGCCGGCGGCGATCGCCAGCGCGTGGCGCTCGGCCGCGCCATCGTACGGCGGCCAAAATGCTTCCTGATGGATGAGCCGCTCGGCACGCTCGACACCGAATTCCGCGACCTGATGGTCCATGAATTGCGAGAACTGCACAACCGCATTCACGCCACCACCGTCTATGTCACGCATGACCAGATGGAAGCGATGTCGATGGCCGACAAGATCGCGGTGATGAACCACGGCGTCATCGAGCAGTTCGGCACGCCGCGCGAGATCTACGACCGGCCGGCGACGATGTTCGTCGCCGACTTCATCGGCTCGCCGCCGATGAATTTCCTCGGCTTCGGCGGCGGGCTTTCAAAGGGCGCCAGGGAAATTGTTGTGCAAGGCGCGAAGGTGGCCGTGCCGGAGATCCGCGAGGACGTCGCGCCGGCCGAGATGGCGCTTGGCATCCGACCGGAGCACATCCGCTTCGATGACGCTTCGAAGCTGCGCGGTGCTATTTACGGCACGGAATATCTCGGCACCACTCAGATCGTCGCGGTGGAGACAGCGGACGGCATCATCAAGGCCAGGGTGCCGGCCGAAATCCGGCTCAATCCGGGCGATCATGTGGGCCTGGCGCTGAGCAGCGCGCGGCTGTCGCTGTTCGCAAAAGGATCCGGGCGTGCGGTGCGCACCGAAATCCATGACTCGGCCTCCCAGGGGAGAGCACATCATGGCTGACGTTCACATCAAAAGCGTGACCAAGGCTTTTGGCGAGCATGTCGCCGTCGACAATCTCGACCTGCATATCGCCGACGGGGAATTCGTCGTGCTGCTCGGGCCGACCGGCGCCGGCAAGACGACGACGCTCAGGCTGATCGCCGGGTTGGAGCGTCCGGAAGCGGGCTCGATCCATATTGCCGGCCACGACACGACGACGCTGTCGCCGGCCGAGCGCGACACCGCTTTCGTATTCCAGCAATATTCGCTCTATCCGCATCTGTCGGTTTACGACAACCTCGCCTTTCCGCTGCGCTCGCCAGCACGGAAAATGCCGGAGGATCAGATCCGCCGCCGCGTCGAGGACGTGGCCAAGATGGTGCGCATCCACCACAAGCTGAATAATCGCTCGACCAAACTCTCTGGCGGCGAGATGCAGCGCGTCGCCATCGGCCGCGCTTTGGTGCGCAAGCCGTCGATCTACCTGATGGACGAGCCGCTGTCGTCGCTCGACGCCAAGCTGCGCGCCGATCTCAGGCTAGAGCTGAAGCGCATCCAGGCGGAACTCGGCGCCACAATGCTCTACGTCACGCACGACCAGATCGAAGCGATGACCATGGCCGACCGCATCGGCATTCTCGCCGACGGCGTGCTGGTGCAGATCGGTTCCCCGCGCACGATCTATTCTGAGCCGGCAAACCTACACGTCGCCGCACGGCTCGGCCAACCGGCAATCAATTTGTTGCCGGTCGGACTGCTGCCGGATGGCGGCGCGCCGGCGGGAACAAAGACGATCGGTGCTCGCACCGAACATCTTTCGATCGAGAAGGCGGCGAACGGCCATGCCGACGGCGTCGTCGATTGGGTCGAGCATCTCGGCGACCAGAACCATCTGCATGTGACGGTGGGGACCAGGAAGCTGGTGACGCTAACCGACCCCGACACCGACCTGGCTCAGGGCGACAAGATCATGATCCGCTATCGCTCGCCGCTGTATTTCGGCCCCGATGGGCGACGGCTGATGTGAGCGCTGCGCGAGTGTTTTCCTGGCACCTTTCAACCGGCAATTTCGGGCACCGGACTGGACCAATTCGATGAAGCATTTTTTCAATCGCAGGGATACGATCGTAACTGAGGCCCTGGACGGCTTCCTCGGTACGACCGGCGCCGGCGATCTCGCTCGCCTCGACGGCTATCCCGAGATCAAGGTCATTCTCCGCGCGGACTGGGATAAGAGCAAGGTCGCGGTCATTTCCGGCGGCGGGGCCGGGCACGAACCTGCCCATGCCGGCTTTGTCGGCATTGGCATGCTGACGGCGGCGGTTTCGGGCGAGATCTTTGCTTCGCCGAGCGTGGAAGCGGTATTGGCCGCCATCCGCGCGGTGACCGGTCCCGCCGGGTGCCTGCTGATCGTCAAGAACTATACCGGCGATCGCCTCAACTTCGGCCTGGCGGCCGAGAAGGCGCGCGCCGAAGGTTTTCGGGTCGAGATGGTAATTGTCGCCGACGATATCGCCCTGCCGGACATTGCCCAGCCGCGTGGCGTGGCCGGCACCTTGTTCGTGCACAAGATCGCCGGCCATCTGTCGGAAGCCGGCATTGACCTGGCGACGGTTGCCGCTGCGGCGCGGGCAGCGGCGGCGGATATCGTTTCGCTCGGCATATCGCTGTCATCCTGCTCGATCCCCGGTCAGAGCCATGACGAAAGATTTGGCGCCGACGACGCTGAACTCGGCCTCGGCATCCATGGCGAACCGGGCGTTGAGCGGATTGCGGTGCAAAGTGCCGAAAGGCTGGTTGCGATCATGTCGGAGCGCCTTGCCGCGCGGCTCGATCCGGTCAGCGACTACGCCTTGCTGATCAATAATCTCGGTTCGGTGCCACCGCTGGAAATGTTGCTTGTCGCCAATGCGGTATTGGCTTCACCGCTGGCACAAAAGGTGACGCTGACAATCGGGCCCGGGCAGCTTGTGACCGCGCTCAACATGAACGGCTTTTCCCTGTCGCTGATCCGGCTCGATGCGTCGCGCGAAGCGGCGTTGCGGGCGCCGGTAGGCCCTCACGCCTGGCTGCCGGCAAGAGCCGCTCGCCAAGCCAGCGTCGTGCCGATGGCCAAAGCCGCCGGCCCGAACGCGTCGAAAGCCAGCCAGGACGCACGCACCGACCGGTTGGTTGTCGCGGTCTGCGAACGGCTGATCTCGCTTGAAGGCTCGTTGAACGGACTGGATGCCAAGGCGGGAGACGGTGACACCGGATCGACAGTGGCGGCCGGTGCGCGCAGTGTGCTTGGCCGCATTGCAACACTGCCGCTCGCTGACCCTGCCGCAACGCTCGCCGTCGTCGGCGACATCCTGAGCGCCGGCATGGGCGGCTCTAGCGGCGTGCTGTTGTCGATCTTCTTCACCGCCGCCGCGCAGGCGCTGGAGTCTGGCGAAACGCTTCCCAAGGCGCTTCTCGCCGGCCTCGATCGGATGTCCTTCTATGGTGGAGCGAGGGTCGGCGATCGCACGATGATCGATGCCCTGGAACCCGCCTTGAGGGCGCTGGATAGGGGGAGTCTGGAAGATGCGGCGGTCGCGGCGCAACGCGGCGCCGAGGCCACCGCTGCCATGCGCAAGGCCAAGGCCGGGCGGTCCGCTTATATTGGCAGCCAGCTCGACGGCGTGGTCGACCCCGGCGCCTTTGCCGTCGCCGAGGTCTTCACTGCCCTCGCTGCGTTGCTCGAACCCGCTTGACTGGGGAAAAGAATGCTTCAATTGCCGGATATGCAATTTTCTCGTACTGCCGGCAGCGCAGGGGCCAGGAGCATGGGTGATATGGCGGCAGCGGATATTTCCAGGCTGATCGAGGCGGCGGCAAACACGATCGCCGCACATGCCGACGAGCTGACCAGTCTCGACCAGGCCATCGGCGACGGCGACCATGGGCTCAACATGAGACGCGGCTTCGAGGCAGTGCGGGCCGAGGCCGGCGCGTTTGCGACAAAGCCGTTGCCCGAGGCGCTGAAGGCGATCGGCACCAAACTGGTGATGACCGTCGGCGGAGCCTCCGGTCCGTTGTTCGGCACGCTGTTCATGGCGCTCGGCAAGGAGATTTCCGCCGCGCCGGGTCGCGCCGACCTGGCGGCGGCCTTCGGCAAGGCGATCGAAGCGGTTGCCGCCAGAGGCAAGTCGCAGGCCGGGCAAAAAACCATGTTAGACGTGCTGCAGCCGGTGCATGAGGCCCTGCTGCAGGGAAAGACGGCAGCGGACATCGTCGAGATCGCCGACAACGCGGCCGACGCGACCGTGCCGATGAAGGCGCTGCGTGGGCGCGCCTCGTTCCTTGGCGACCGTTCGATCGGTCATATGGATGCCGGCGCACGCTCGACTGCGCTTCTGGTGCGGGCCGTAGCGGAGGCAATCGAGAGGCGCGCATGAGCAATGTCGGCATCGTCATCGTATCGCATTCGCCGCTGGTCGCCGAAGGCACCGCCGACATGGTGCGGCAGATGGTCGGCAACGAAGTGCCGCTTGCATGGTGCGGGGGAAACGGCCATGGCGGGCTGGGAACCAATGTCGAGGCGATCATGGACGCCATCGACAAGGCCTGGTCGGAGGCGGGGGTCGCGATCCTCGTCGATCTCGGCGGTGCCGAGACCAATAGCGAGATGGCGGTCGAGATGATCGGCGAACCACGCGCCCAGAAGATCATCGTCTGCAATGCGCCGATCGTTGAAGGCGCGGTGATGGCGGCGACCGAGGCTTCCGGCGGCGCCTCGCTCAGGGAAGTGGTGGCGACGGCGCACGAATTGTCGCCGTCGTGAACGAACGGGAATTTTGACAAGCATGTCCGCAGCAGCCGAAGCCAGCGTCCTGATCACCCATGAGGTGGGACTGCATGCGCGTCCTTCGGTGAAGTTCACCAAGCTTGCCAAGACGTTTTCGGCCGACGTCGAGATTGCGCTCGCCGCCAACGGGCCATGGTTCGACGCCAAGAGCATCGTCAAGGTGATGGCGGCGAAAGCGCCGAAAGGCACTGTCCTGCATATCAGAGCCAAAGGGGACGGCGCCGGCGAGGCGGTCGGCGCACTGGTCGAGCTGGTGCGGCGCGATTTCGACGAAGGCAAGGACCATGCCCGAACCGCTTAGGCTGCAGGGCATTTCGGCATCGGCCGGCTATGCCGAGGGGCCGCTGTTCAATCTGGACCAGGCTGCTGTGCGTTATGTCCGCAAGGCGACTGCCGCGGACGAGAAGGCGGCGCTTGAGGCCGCCATCTCCATTGCCGCAGGCCGGCTCGCGACATTGATGGAAACCAGCGACAGCGAGGCGGCCGGTATCCTCGAATTCCAGCTCGCCATGCTGGAGGACGACGCGCTGACCGGCCCGGCCTTTGAGCGAATTGCCGAGGGCATGGCTGCTGATGTGGCTTGGCGAAAAGCGCTCGACGCCGAGATAGCCGGCTATGAAACATCCGAGCAGGACTATTTCCGGGCGCGCGCGGCCGACATGCGCGACATACGCGACCAGGTGCTACGCGCGCTTGCCGGGGGCGGCGACATTGCCGCGCCGGCAGGTGCGATCTTCTACGGCGAGGATATCGCACCGACGCGCTTCCTCGAAACCGACTGGAGTGCCGGCGGCGGCATAGCACTTACGGCCGGAAGTGCCGCAAGTCATGTCGCAATGCTGGCACGCTCACGCGGCGTGCCAATGGTGGTGGGGTTGGGGCTCGTAGCGCGTGGGGTAGCCGGGCCCGGTGCTTCGCCGGCTCACCTTGCCGGAATCGCACTGCTCGATGCCGAACATGGCGGCATCGTGTTGGCGCCTTCGAAAGCGGAGATCGATGCATTCCGGCGATCGTCATCGTCTTTCGCGGCGCATCGCGACAAAGCGGCAGCCTATTTGACAAGGCCGGCAGCAACGAAGACCGGCATATCGGTCCACGTGCAGGTGAATATTGCCGATCCGTCCGATGTCGACCGCATCGATGCTGCGGCGTGCGACGGTGTCGGGCTGATGCGGACCGAATTCCTGTTCGGCAAGACGCTGCCGGACGAGGAGACGCAATATCGCGCCTACCGTAGAGTGCTGGAATGGGCAGGCGACAGGCCGGTGACGATCCGTACTGTCGATGCGGGCGGCGATAAACCTGTGCCGGGCCTGACCGTCGAGGAAGGTAACCCATTCCTTGGCCTGCGCGGGATCAGGCTGTCGCTGATGCGTCCGGAGGTCTTTCGCGTGCAGATCCGCGCCTTGCTACGTGCCGCCATGCGCGGCAATCTGAAGGTAATGTTCCCGATGATCGCCGTTCCGGAAGAGTATGAACGCGCCACCGCGCTGTTCGCTGAGGAGCAGGCTGACCTTTTGGCGCGCGGCATCGCGCACAAAATGCCGCCGCTTGGCATCATGGTCGAGGTGCCGTCGGTGGCCATCGCACCGGAGGCATTCGCCAAGGCCGCCTTCTTCTCGATCGGTTCGAATGATTTGACCCAATACGTGATGGCCGCCGCGCGCGACAATGCGTCGGTCGCACATCTGAATTCCGTCAGGCACCCGGCCGTGCTCCGGCTGATCGCCTCGGTTGCCGCCTTCGGCCGCGAGCATAATATCCCGGTCAGCCTGTGTGGCGATGCCGGCGGCGACCCCGCCTCGATCCCGGCGCTGCTCGAAACCGGCCTGCGTGACCTCTCCGTCGCTCCCGCCCAACTCGCGATGGCCAAGGCGGCCATCGCGGACGTTTCGATCTAGGCCCCCGTATGGCAGACAAGGCGTCGCAATCCGGCCCCGAAGAGGCGATCCGCGCCTACAAGACGATCCTGTCGCAGGTGATCGACCAGCGCCCGTCCGGCATGCGCCAGCGCCTCGCTGATGCGCTGGGCAAGCATCGCAGCTTCGTCACGCAGATTTCCAGCCCGGCCTATTCGACGCCGATCCCGTCGAAGCATTTGCCGGCTATCTTCTCCGTCTGCCATTTCAGCCCGGCCGAACGCGATCATTTCCTTGAGGCCTACCATCGGGCGCATCCGGGAAAGATGTCGCTGGCCGCAGGCTTGCGCAAGACACGCCATGTCTCGCTGATCGTTCCCGATTTCGGCGACGACAAGCAGAACGCGGCGCTCGACCGGGCGGTCAACGATTTCATCCAGAAGATCACCAGCATCGCCGGCAAGGGCAGCTGACGCTGGGCTATTTCGGGAGGACGGCCATGAAGAAATTTTTGAATTCGGTCGATACGGTGCTGACCGAGAGCCTCGACGGCTTCGTTGCCGCGCATGCCGATATCCTGGCGCTTGGCGAGGAACACAAATTTGTCCGCCGCAAGCTGGTCACACCGGGCAAGGTGGCGCTGATCTCCGGTGGCGGCTCGGGTCACGAGCCGCTACATGGCGGGTTCGTCGGGCACGGCATGCTGGATGCGGCCTGCCCCGGCCAGGTATTCACCTCGCCGACGCCTGACCAGATGATGGCGGCGGCCGAAGTCGTCAATACGGGCGCCGGCTGCCTGTTCATCGTCAAGAACTACGAGGGCGACGTGATGAATTTCGACATGGCCGCTGAAATGTCGGAAGGCGTGATGCAAATCGTGACCAATGACGACGTTGCGGTCGAAAACTCGTCCTACACCACCGGCCGGCGCGGCGTCGCCGGCACGCTGGTGGTCGAGAAAATCGTCGGCGCGGCGGCCGAACAAGGCATGGCACTGGAGCCGTTGAAGGCGCTCGGCGAGCGCGTCAACGGCGCGACGCGCTCGATGGGCGTGGCGCTGACCAGTTGCACCGTGCCGGCGGCGGGCAAGCCGACCTTCGATATCGGCGACGGCGAGATGGAGTTCGGGGTCGGCATCCACGGCGAGCCTGGGAGGCGGCGCGACACATTGAAAAGCGCCGATGCTATCGCCGAGGAGATCTGTACCGCAATCCTGGGTGACCTGGGCGACGGTGCCAGAGGCCAGGCGCTGCTCTTCGTCAACGGCTTTGGCGGCACGCCGTTGATGGAGCTTTATCTGATGTACAACAGCGCCCGCAAAATCTTCGAGAAGCACGGCGTGACGGTGATCCGGTCGCTGGTCGGGTCCTATGTGACCTCGCTCGATATGGCCGGCTGTTCGATCACGCTGAGCATGCTCGACGACGAGGCGGCTGTTTGGTGGGATGCACCGGTACATACGGCCGCGCTGCGCTGGGGCATGTAGCGGCGGAGAATGCCCCAGAAATAGTCGGTGACAAGACCGGTATCGGCAACGCCGCGCATCGCCAGACAGTTGCCCTCCTCACCCTGCGTAAGATAAAGAATCTGCGGGTTTGGGGAATTCGAGCATGCGTTACAATTGGGATCGGGCGCCGACGGGTTTCGAGCGCCATGGAAAGGTGCTGGCAGCCGCCTTGCTGATCGTTGGCGGGGTCGGACTTATGCTCGCTGCGCTGCCGCTTTAGGGACAACAAACTCGGGTAGCGGACTACGTCTCAGCGCGTTGCCTCAGTGCGCCTGGCCAGTCACGGCGATGAAACGGCGGTCGCGCCCTTCAAATCCCTGGCTGAAGCGCTGCACGAGCACCGCAAGCACGCCCGGTTTTCCATCCGGGGTGAATGCGTAAGATTCCGACAGGCTGTAGGAAGTCGGGCAATTCCTCGAACCGGGCACCGCCTTGTCCTCATGCAGCAGCTTGATCGGCTTGCCGTCCTGACCCTGCAGCGTCAGGCGAAAGCCGAGCGCCTTGCCGGTCGTTTCGCCTTGCTGCGTCGCGTCGAAACTCGCTGAACAATCCGCCGTGCTGTCGGCACGGATCTGCTCGAGCTGGATGGTGCCAAGCTCGTCATAGGCCGGCGAAAGCCATTTTTGCGAAACCTGCTCGAGGCGCGCAATGTCATTGTAGGCGACCATGTCGTCGGGAAAGGTGAACCTGTCCAAGGCAGTCCGCTCGCCGCGCGGCGCGATGGCATATTTAGCCAGCAAGGGCGCCGCCAGTTCGGCGGCCTGTGCCCTCGCCTGCGCAAGCGTCAATGTCGAATCCTCCGTCTCGTCGGCGATGACGATCGGCTTGCCGCCGACGAACTCATCGGTCCGCGTGTCGATGATGTCGATCTCCGACCAGCCCGAATCCGAAGCACCGGCATCGAGCGTGCTGTACTGTTCGAAGGCGAAGTAGTTGCCGTCTGGCGAAAAGCCGATGACGCGCCGGGCCGCCGCGTCGCCTGCCTGAGCAGCTGAAGCGAGCACCACCGCCAGCGTCGCAACCGCGGCAAACCCAAGCTCATATCGCAATTTCATCGCGCCCTGCCCCTAATGCCGAAAATTCGAACGATACCGGCCCCCAGACCACCATGACCCGCACTTGCGGCCAAGTTAGAACGACAGCAAACGAAACGCACAAATACATGGTTACACAAACCAGCATACGCTATTTCAAGGACAGCAAACATTCCTGGGAGGAAGCTGGATGGCGTCACGCTACCACGAGGTCTATGACGGCTGGAAACGCGACCCGGAAAAATTCTGGGCCGATGCCGCCGGCGCAATCGACTGGTTCTCGCCCTTCGAGACGGTGTTCGACGCCAATGCCGGCGTCTATGGCAGGTGGTTCATTGGCGCCTCGTGCAACACCTGCTTCAATGCCGTCGATCGTCATGTGGCGGGCGGCCGTGCCGACCAGATCGCGTTGATCCATGACAGCGCGATTTCCGGCACAATCAGGAAGTTCACCTATACCGAGTTGAAGCGCGAGGTGATCGCGCTGACCTCGGTGCTCAAGAATCGTGGCATCCAAAAAGGCGATCGCGTCATCATCTACATGCCGATGGTGCCGGAAGCAGCCTTCGCCATGCTTGCCTGTGCGCGGATCGGCGCCGTGCATTCGGTGGTCTTCGGCGGCTTTGCCTCGCATGAGCTCGCCACCCGCATCGACGACGCCAAGCCGAAGCTGATCATCTCCGCTTCCTGCGGCCTGGACCCAGGGCGCGTGGTTGCCTATAAGCCGCTGCTCGACAAGGCGATCGAGATGTCGCGGCACAAGCCGGAAAGCTGCCTTATCCTGCAGCGCGACCAACTGCGCTGCGAACTCAGGGAAAACCACGATATCGACTATGCCGACGCCGTGGCGCGGGAGCGGGCCGCGGGTGCCAATGTCGACTGTGTTCCGGTGCTTGCCACCGATCCGCTCTACATCATCTACACGTCGGGCACGACCGGCCAGCCGAAGGGAATCGTGCGTGACAATGGCGGCCATATGGTCGCGCTGAAATGGTCGATGGAAAACGAGTTCGGCGTCAAACCGGGCGAAGTGTTCTGGGCGGCTTCCGATGTCGGCTGGGTGGTCGGCCATTCCTATATCGTCTACGGCCCGCTGCTGCATGGCTGCACAACGATCCTGTTCGAGGGCAAGCCGGTCGGCACGCCCGATGCCGGCACCTATTGGCGTGTGATCGCCGAGCATGGCGTCGTCGCGCTGTTCACCGCGCCAACCGCCTTTCGCGCCATCAAGGGACAGGACCCGAAGGGCGAATTCGTCCCGAAATACGACCTGTCCAAATTCCGGACGCTGTTCCTCGCCGGCGAGCGCGCCGATCCGGAAACCATCAAATGGGCGGAGCAGAAATTGACCGTGCCGGTGATCGACCATTGGTGGCAGACCGAGACCGGCTCGCCGATGACCATCAACCCCGCCGGACTGGGCCTGCTGCCGGTCAAATACGGCTCGCCCGGCGTGCCGATGCCCGGTTATGACATCCGCGTGCTCGACGATGCCGGGCATGAGGTCAAGCGTGGTACGCTTGGCAATGTCGTGGTGAGATTGCCGTTGCCCCCCGGCTGCCTGCCGACGCTGTGGAATGCCGACGAGCGGTTTCGCCAAGCCTATCTCGACGAGTCCCCCGGCTTCTACAAAACCGCGGATGCCGGCATGATGGACGAGGATGGCTATCTCTATGTCATGGCTCGCACCGACGACATCATCAATGTCGCCGGCCACCGGCTATCGACCGGCGCCATGGAGGAGGTTCTGGCCGCGCATCCCGACGTCGCCGAATGCGCCGTCGTCGGTATTGCCGATGCTATGAAAGGCCAGGTTCCACTCGGCTTCGTCGTGCTGAATGCCGGCGTCGACCGCGACGCCGGCATCATCGAAAATGAGGTTGTCACCCTGGTGCGCGAACGGATCGGCCCGGTCGCTGCCTTCAAGACGGTGGTGACGATCAAGCGCCTGCCGAAGACGCGCTCCGGCAAGATCCTGCGCGGCACCATGCAGAAGATCGCCGACAAGGAGGAATGGGCCATGCCGGCAACGATCGACGACCCGGCCATCCTCGACGAGATCACCGCCGCGCTGAACCGGCGCGGCATCGGCCTGTAAGGGGCGCCGAAGCCGAGTTGCGTCCGAAGCTCCGGTATGGAACGACCGGCGCCGGACGTGGTATCCACGCGCGGTGTCGTCATGTTGTTTCGGAATCGAGACGCACCCACAGCCATGCGAGATGCCATACGTGACCCTATTCCAGCGATCGAGAAAGCCCCAGGCCGCGGCACGCCAGCGGCTGGAGATCGATATGCGGGGCGCAGTCGTCTATGCGATCGGCGACGTGCATGGCTGCTACAAGGAACTCCGCGCCCTGGAGCAGAAGATCCTGCTCGATTCGGCGCCCTTCGAAGGGCGCAAGCTCATCATCATGCTTGGCGACTACGTCGATCGTGGCCCCCAGTCGGCGCGCGTGCTCGATCATCTGCTGGCGCCGCCACTCCAAGGCTTCCAGCGCATCTGCCTTGCCGGTAACCACGAAGTCGTGATGCTGAACTATCTCGACGGGATCATTTCGAGAGAGTCGTGGCTGGCAATAGGCGGCCTGCAAACGCTGTTTTCCTACGGCGTCGACCCGTCGCGCATGGCCGATCTCTATGGGTCAAGCGAGGAGGTCGACAAGCGCATTCGGGAAGTCATTCCAGCCGACCACATTAGCTTCATGCGCGCGCTGCCGGTCATGGTCTGTTCGGCGAAATTCGTGTTCGTCCATGCCGGCATCAGGCCCGGCATCGAGCTGGCCGCGCAAGACGAGGACGACCTGCTGAATATCCGTTCGGACTTCTTCGACGCTGCGCATCTTCTCGACCGCTATGTCGTGCACGGACATACGCCGGTCGACACTCCGAAGCTCGAGGGACGCCGGCTCGGCATAGACACCGGCGCCTTCCAAACCGGCCAGCTGACCGCCCTCAGGATCGTCGACAACCGCGCCAGGTTGATATTTTCCTGAGCGCGATGTCGTCGCTCAGGCGGCTGCCCTGGTGCGCGCTTCCGATTTTTCCAGATAGTAGCTCGAATATTTGTCGAAGAATTTTTCCGAGCCGCCGATCGCGCCATATTTGGCCAGCTTCTTCAGTTCGACCTTGTTCAGCACCGCGCCAATGATCTTCTTGGCGATGTAGGGCTCCGAGCTGAGCATGGATTGCACCATCGCACGCGGCGTGCGTCCCCACTCGGTGACCAGCACGAAGCCGTCGACAAGCGGAGCGAAGGCCTTGGCGTCGACGACAGGCCCGAGCGGCGGCAGATCGACGATGATGTATTCGAAGGTTTCCTTGGCGTTATCGATGAAACGCCGCATGCCGGCTGAAGACAGAAGCTCGCTGGTATGCGAAAACTGGCCACGCAGGACGGCCGGGATGATAGCCAGCTTGGTCTGCCGGTCGATCTTGCCGACCGACTGCCATGTCTGCCCGCTCACCACAGCTTCCATCAGGCCCTGCTCGGCCTCCATACCGAGGCTGCGGCTGAGGCCGGGATTGCGCAGGTCGCCATCGATCAGCAGCGTTTTCGATCCGTTGACGGCAAGCAGCCCGGCAAGATTGGCCGCCACCGTCGACTTGCCCTCGCCGGGAAGCACCGAGACCACGCCGATGACCCGGCTGCCCTGGCCCTCCATCACGACGTCGAAAGCGATCTTGGCGTTGCGCAGCGTCTCGGAGAACATCGATGCCGGGGCATCGACGGTTACCCGCATCCGCGCACGTTTTTCGGCTGCCGACAATGTTTTGGAGGGCTGGGATTTGGAGGACTTGGCGGACTTGGATTCAACGACTTTGACGTCAGGCTGACCGCCATTGCGCTGGTCATCCTTGCCAGCCTTGCCGATGACCGGCAGGTAGCCGAGGAATTTGAGGCCCACACGGTCGCGGACATCCTCGCCGGTCCTGAAGAAGCGTTCCCTGAATTCATTCAGGCCACCAACCCCTGCCCCCAGCATCATGCCAAGCGCCAGCGAAAGCCCCAGCACGATGGCTGTGCGCGGGGTTGCGGCCGACTGCGGCATCGTCGCGTCCGAGATGACCCGGATCTTGCCGACCGGGAAGGATTGCTGCTGGGCGGCCTCCTCATAGCGGTTCAGGAACGTCTGGTAGAGCGTCGACAGCGCCGTCGCCTTTTGGTCCAGCTCACGCAGCTTGACCTGCGACTGGTTGTCGATGGAGCTCTTGCCAGCCGCCAAGGCGACATTTGCGCGGAGCGCGGTTTCGCGCGCCAGAGCGACCTCGTATTCGTTGCGGTAGCTTTCGGTCAGTTGCTTCAGCTCGCCGAAAATCTGCGCCGATATGTCGGCCTTCTCCTTGGCGAGCGCGACGGCCTGCGGATGTTGCGGGCCGAAATTGGCTTCGACATCCTGCTGCCGCTTGGATACGGTGAGATAGCGGTTCTTCAGCGTCGTGATGACCGAGCTGCTCGGTTGGTCGTTCGATATCGCAGCGTCCTTGAACGCATTGTCCGAGCCGCTTTCGACGATCGACTTGTACTGCTGATAGCGGGCGCCGGCACGTGCGGTATCGGCCTGCGCGACGATCAGCTGGGTGTTGAGATCGGACAATTGCTTGTCGCTGATCAGCTGGCCGTCATTGACGGCCAATCCGTGTTCGGCCCTGAACTTTTCGACCGCCAGTGCAGCCGCCTGGGAGCTCTCACGAAGCTCGGTCAGCCGGCCTTGCAGCCAGACCGCCGCCCGCTCGGTCGCGTCGAAGCTGGCATCAAGTTGATCGGCTAGATAGGCATCGGCATAGGCCTTGGTGATGGCGGTCGCAAGCGCCGGATCGGTCGCCTGAAAGGAGATGCTGATGACAAAGCTCCGGCCGATCCGCTCGGCATCGAGTTGGGTCTGCAGTTTGAAGATTGCGTAGTCACGGGGCGATGAGGATGCGGTGATCGCGTCACGCGTCGCAGCATCAAGCTGAGTGACATCGGTTGTGCTAGCGGCGCGCTTGGGGCGGACAGACTGGACGATACCGCGCACAAAGCCAGCAACCTTCGACAGGGCCGATGTCGGAGGGTTCATGAAAGCGTCGTTCTGATCGAGCTTCAGCTTGTCGACGACCACCCCAGCCAGCCTGGCCGACTGTAGTATTTCGATCTGGCTCAGAACGGCGGAGTCGGTCTGCATGCTGACCGACGCCGCCGAAATGTCGTCGACGACCTTGTTCAATCCTTCGTCGATCAGCACGCTGCTCGTCGCCACATAGGTAGGAGGCGTCGTCTGCAAATAGAGCACGCCGAGAAAGAGACCGATGACGGCGCAGGCGGCAACCACTTTCGCCTGCCGCGCGGCCATGCCAAGCAGGCGCTCGATGTCGATGAAGTCTTCGGCGTTTGCCGCATTAGAAGCCGGCAATGGCGTCCTCTTGTCGACAGGAAAATTGGCATAGTTCATCTTCGGTCCAATTCTAGTTTGCAGGCGCTACCGCCTCGAAGGTCGGGACATAGGGTGCAAACCTTGCGCCGGACAGTGCGCGTCGCGCGCGGCGCAACGGCCTGTCCTGCGTCATCAGCCGCACCCACAATGCCTCGAAAAAATGGACATTATGCGGCTTCTTCCCGACGCTGATGCGACCGGACGAATTCCTGCAGCATCTCGAAGATCGGGCCCTTCATGTCCTCCCGCGCCAGCGCGAAAGCGACATTGGCCTGAATGAAGCCCTCCTTCGAACCGCAGTCGAACATGCGGCCGTCGAAAGGCTGGGCGAAGAAGGCCTGGGTCTGTGCGAGACGCACCATTGCGTCGGTCAGTTGTATCTCGTTGCCGGCGCCGCGCTGCTGGCTGGCCAGCAACGAGAATATCTCGGGCTGCAGGATGTAGCGGCCGTTGATGTAGAAGTTCGATGGCGCGTTGGCAGGAGCCGGCTTTTCGACCATGGCCGTCACCTCGAAGCCCGTGCCGACATCAGCGCCGCGCCCGACAATGCCGTATTTGCTGGTCTCGGTCGGATCGCAACGCTCGACGGCGATAACGTTTGCGCCAGTCTGCGCATAAAGATCGGCGACCTCGGCGAGACACCCGCGCCCGCCGAAGGACACCATGTCCGGCAACAGCAATGCGAAGGGCTCGTCACCGATGACTTCGCGCGCGCACCAGACGGCATGGCCGAGGCCTTGCGGCGACTGCTGGCGGATGAAGCTCGTCGCGCCGGCGACGGGAAGCAGGCTTTCAAGCGATTCGAGTTGCGCCTTCTTGCCGCTCTGCTCCAGGGTTCCGATCAGTTCAGGATGCAGGTCGAAATAGTCCTCGATCACCGCCTTGTTGCGGCCGGTGACGAAGACGATGTGCTCGATGCCGGCCTCGAACGCCTCGTCAACCGCATATTGCACGACAGGCCTGTCGACCACCGGCAGCATTTCCTTCGGCATGGACTTGGTCGCCGGCAGGAACCGCGTTCCGAGCCCCGCCACCGGTATGACTGCCTTCCTGACTTTTTTCATTGCATGTTCCTTCTGAGGAGATCGATTTCAACCCTGTCGCAGGCGGCGAAACTGTCTTCATTCACCTGCAGCCCTTCACCTCCCCGCCACCACGGCAAACTGTGCCGCTACCCTTCGCAGCCGGACGGCGATCGGCATGCTCATATGCCGAACCGCCGCCGGATCGCTGAGCGCCGTCCATATCGCCTTGAGCGGGGACCGCGCCTTGATGTGCTGGACCAGCGACAGGAATGATGCCGCCCGGCGCAGGCTGCGAGCGCGCCTGGCGAACGCCGCCTCGGCCGCAGCATCCATGGAATGGGTCGCGGCGAAGGTGGCATCGGCCCTGCGCATCGCCTCGACGTGATGAAGTTCGAGCACCCGGGAGATGGAACCGGTGCGAATGTGGTAGATATAGCCCGTCGTCGGCTCGACCACGCATTTGCCGCCTTTAGCCAGAGCACTGGCCAGGAGGATATAGTCTTCGCCAATGATCAGGCTTTCATCGTAACGAAGCCCGTTCTCGTTCAGGAACCGGCGCTGGAAGATCGGCTTGAGGTAGCCGAGGTTGAACCTCGATTCGAAGAGGACATTGCCGCTGATGAAATCCGCCAGCGAGATTTCACCGAGGCCTTCCAGATAGTCGGCCGGGAACATCGTCTCTTCGGCAACGCCATCCTCGCGAACGACCTGCAGATTATCGACCGCGATCTCGGCGCCCGCTTTCTCCGCGCGCTCGATCATGGTGCAGAGTCGCCCGGGATAGACCGCGTCGTCGGAATCGAGGACCGCCACCCACCTGCCGCGTGCAAGCTCAAGGCCGGCATTCCTGGCGCCGCCGGGGCCACGGTTTTGCTCAAGCGCGACAACGCGTACGATGTCTTCGGGGTAGGATCTCGCCAGGTCGAGCGTCCGGTCGCGCGACTTGTCGTCGACGACGATGACCTCGACGCTGATATTGCGCTGGGCGACGGCGCTGGCAATCGCCCGATCGATGGTCGCCTCGGCATTGTAGGCGGCAATCACGAAGCTCACGTCAGGCTGCACGCTTGCCCCCTTGCTGCGGCGAAGACAGGCCGTATTGGCGGATTTCACGAACCCCGACGAGGCCGCTGACGACGCCGACATGCATAATGCCGCGAAGCAGGCTGCGGTTCCGGCGTACGGGGTCGATGGCGACCGGAATTGCCGACAGGAAACTGTAGGCGGCCTTTGCCGCGGCAATGCCGACCTGCTTGAGCCGGGCAAGGCCGTGTGCGTTGCGCCCCAGAAGATGACCGTGCGTCTGCCCGACGCGGAACCGGCGGCGGCCGAGCCAGTCGAATGCCGCCCTGGCAGGTGGCACCGCTTCGTCAACCCAAGCCTCCGGCGAAAAGGCGATGCGGCCGCCGGCCTTGACCATCTGGTCGAAGAATTCCGTATCTTCGCCGCCGGTCTGGCCACGTGCCAGGCTGAAGCGCCGGCCGCGCAGGCTCTCAGCGCCAATCCTGAGCAGGACGTTGCAGGTGTAGCCGGTGCGGACTTCGCCGCTCACCCAGACCGGCAAGGTCGAGTGGAAATCGCCTTTGCGCATCCAGGCGGGTGCATCCGGCAGGTAACGGGCTTGCACCGGCCCAAGCACCGTCGCAGCACCTGTTGCTTCCGCCGTCGCCACCAGTTCGGCAAGCCAGCCAGCGGTGGCCGTCTCGTCGTCGTCGATAAAGGCGACGAAATCCGCCCCACTGGCATCGAGGCAAGCGTTGCGCGCGATCGAGATGTTGCGGGCCGGGGCGTGCCGGTAGGTCACCGGCAGCTTCAACTCCGCAGCCAGCGTCGTCACCAGCTGTTCGGCCGTCGGCGTATCGTCGTTGTCCGCGATGACGATACCGACGTCGAACCCCGCGGGCATGTCCATGGCCGCTATGGAGCGAAGCGTGTCGGCAAGCTCCGGCCGGCGGAATGTGCAGACGCAGATATCGATGCTTCGATTTTTCCTGACCGGGTCCATCACGCTACCCCGCGCTGCGGTCGCGGTGCGAGCAGTTGCAGCCAGAAACCGACCGACCAGCCGAAATGCATGACCATTGCCGAGACCCCGGCAAGCGCAATGTCGGCTTTGCGCTGGCTGACGGCGGTCCAAAAGCCGTAGCCGAGGCAGACCGACGCCCATAGCAAAAGCGGCACGGCCGCCAGCCAGTGGACGAAGGAAAAGGCGGCGAGAAGAACCACGGGGAACACCAGAAGCGGCACCATCTGCCGGATCTTCGGGATCATGCGGTGCTTGAGAACGTTCTTCGCCCGGCCACGGCCATAGCCGAGATATTGAAAATAGAGGCCCTTCAGCGAGGAGCGCGGGTAGTAGACCATTTGCGTCTTGCCGGTCATCCAGATGCGGTAGCCGGCCTGGCGGAGCCGATAGTCGAGTTCGGCATCCTCATTGTGGCTGAAGGTTTCGTCATAGCCGCCGACCGCGGTGAAGGCCGATATCCGTATCAGTGCGTGGTGGCCATGATCGACCCATTCCCCCGCCGAAAGATGCCGGTGCTTGGAGCCGCCGGTGCCGAGCCTGGAGTTCTGCGCCGCTGCCGCTGCTTTCTGAACCATGCCGCTGCCACTGGTCAGCATCGAGACAACGACCGAATCCGCACCGGTGGCCTGCGCTTCTTCGACCAGCCGGTTGCAATAATCCGCAGGATAGCCGCCATGCGCGTCGATGCGAATGAGATAGTCGACGCCTTCCCCGAACCTGGCGACGGCGAGATTGATTGCCGCGCTCTGCAAGCGCTTTTCATTGTGCAGCAGGATCACCCGCCGATCTTTTGCGGCGATGTCCGCGACGATCGTCCTGGTGCCGTCCGTGCTGCCGCCATCGGCAACGATGATCACGGCTCCCAGCCTCTCGGCCGCAGGGCGGAGCTCTCGAAGCAACGCGCCGATATGGGCCGCTTCGTTCAGGCACGGAACCACGATCATGCAGGATGGAATGTCGGTTTGCGTCATCGGCAGTCCTTCTATGCCAATGCTTCGGCAGCATATGGACCGGGAGCCGCAGTCAGCCCGCGGAGCTTTTCGACGAGTGCCCGGCAATCGGCGCGGTCGTAGCTCCAGGTGCGCGGATTGCGGGCGAGAACACGCGCCCTCAATGTCTCGAACCGACGCTGCTCCATCGTGCCGACGGCGGCTTCGAGCGCCTCGGGCGTGGCTTCTGGCAAAAGAACCCCTATGCCTTGCCGGTCGAGGAACCGGCCGGTTTCGGTGGCTCCCATCGAAATCGGCACGGCTCCGAAGCGGCAGCCCTCATAGAGCCGATTGGGCAGCAGCCATTCGGAGTTCAGGCCCTGCTCAAAAAAGTCGATGGCCCAGGAAAAGTGGACCTCGCGGTAGATCGCCGCCATATCCTCGGGATTGCGGTAGGGCCCGCCAAACGAGAGCCAGGGTTCCGATTCGACGAAACCGTGGAAATCGGGAAATTCGGACAGCGCCGGGCGGCCCCTGAGGACGATTTCAAAGCGGCCGTCGAGGCGGCGCGAAAATTCGGCCAGAAGCTCCAGGGAGCGGCGGCAGCGGAGCGCCCCGAACCAGCCGATCCGCCAAGGCGGCGCAACGGGGTTCTCCGGCGCCGCGCGGTCATCCAGCGAGGCCGCGGCTGGCTCGAAATACTTGTTTTCGAGCAGTTCGACCGGGGCGGCAATCTGTCCGAACGGCTTGAAATAGTTGGCGATGAAGGCCGGAGAGCTGGTCACCAGAAGCTTCACATCCCTGGCCAGGAAGCGTTCTGCGCCGCGCATCGCCCAGCCCAGCGGATCGTCGCGAAGCAGCAGGCGATGGATATCCAGGCACTCGTAGACGATCGGCACCGTTGCCTGGAAAGCCGACCTGGCGCGGCGGGCAAGCGCCAGCATTTCCAGATTGCGCGCGATAATGAGGTCGGGCCGTGGCATTGAGCCCAGCTTCGAGCCGGTCGAGACGACTGCCTTCATGATCGCGGCCAGACGTTGGGCGAATCGGCCATCACGAGTCGGCCCGAGATCGATCGGCTGCAAGCCCTCGACGTCAGCAACTGCGCTTGCCGTACGACGAAAGCCCGCCAGCGTAACCTGGGCGCCGCCTGCCTTGAGCATTATGATCCGCCGGCGCACCGCCGGGTCGGAGACGTCGTGTACCAAGTACAAGACATGCAGCATGAAAACTCGACCGCTGTTGGCCCGCCCGCGACAATGCTAGTACAGCTCTTGCTGCATCGCAACATTTTTGGTTGCAGCGTAGCAAAGATCCCCGTTTTTTGTTGCACTGCAAAATCGATGGGTTAATCTCGCTCTGCTTGGGCCCACATGGACCGCGCGCTGGCCTGCCATCGGGCTGCGCGCCAATAATCACGACGCGAGGACCATCCTTGGCGTGCAGCATTTTCGGCCAACCCGCCTGCAATCCGCCCCCTTCGCACCCGTCGATGGAAGCACGGGACTACTCACGAAATGAGGTCATTCCATGAAGATCGCGGTTGAAAACACCGTCTGCCTGAATACCGGGGATGCAGCGATCCTCCTGGCGATCCGCCATGTCTTCAAGACGATCGTGCAAGACGATATCCAGTTCTACGTCTTCGACAGCCAGCCGGAGGTGGCGGCGAGGCTCTACACGAAGAAAGAGTATCCTGATCTCGAATTCCACAAGCTGCTGTCGGAATCGCTGTTCCGCTACAAATACGGCAGCGGGCTGAAGAACCTGTTCAAGCCGATCTACAATCGGCTCGTCCTCAATGCCCTGCGGCGGTTCGGCATCCGCGGCGTTCTCGGGCGTTTGTTCAGCTCAAGCAATCGCCGTGGTCTCGAGATCTACAAAGACGCCGACCTCGTGGTCACGACAGGCGGAACCTATCTTGTCGAGACTTACAATCTGGAACGGCGACTCAATCAATTCCGGATCGACGCGATTCTGGGCAAGGACCCCGTCTTCTTCACGCAATCGCTCGGCCCGTTCAACAAAAGTTACAATCGCCAGGAGTTGAGCCCAATCTTCGATCGGAGCCCGCTCATCCTGCTGCGCGACGAACGTTCGCGAGGCCACATTGTGGACATGGTGAAAGACCCCGGCAAATGCCACGTCGTGGCCGACGCCGTCTTTGCCCTGGCCGACACCGACAGGATCGGAAAAATTCTGGCCTCCGGCCAGTCGGCGACCGTCACCGGCCGCGTCGCCATTTCCGTCCGCCACTGGAACTATGTCAGCGACGGCGAGGGCGGCATGCGCCGCTACATCGACTCGATCCGCGCGATCGCGACCATCCTGGTCAGGGACCACGCCAAGGAGGTCACCTTCGTCTCCACCTGCCAGGGCGTGCCGGAATACGCCCATGACGATTCCAAGACGGCGCGGGCTATCGTTGCCGAACTCGATTCGGAGATCGCCAAGCATGTCAGCGTGGACGCTTCGTTCCACACGCCGGAGCAACTGATGGCACTGGTGAAAGGCTTCGACTTCGTTGTCGCAACGCGCATGCACATGATGATCATGTCGCTCTGCGTCGGCACGCCGGTGCTGCCGATCGCCTATGAATTCAAGACCAAGGAACTTGCCAAGCGGATCGGCGTCGCCGACCTGCTGCTCGACATCGACACGGTGACGCCCGAGGAAGCGAGCGAGAAGCTCGGCAGACTTACCGCCAATCTCGATCTCTATCGCAGGACGAGCCTTCAGGCAGTGCTTGAGGAGCATGCGTCGGCGATGTCGGCAGGTGAGCTTTTGAGGCCGGTGATTGCCGGCCTAGCGGGCGTTGCGCATGGCGCTGGAAAGCGTGGTGAACAGGGCGGTGCGCGACTGGCGAAGGGCAAGCATGAGGACCAGGCCGATCGAATAATTGAGGGCAACCGCCAGGACCACCGCGAGCAGGTCTGACTGGCCGGTCAGCGATGCCGGCAACTCGCGGTACACGGACCAGGCAAGCAGCGACGACGCGATGAAAAGTCCCTGCATGACCAGGAAGTCGGCTGCGGTCACCGGGCCGACCCGGTGGACAAGAACGGCAAGTACCGGGACGCGCAGCATATAACCGCTGATCGCGTAGGCCGCCGCGACACCGACGGCGCCCCAATGCAGGCCGATGATGAAGGCGGCGACCGTCGTCAGCGACGAGTAGATGCCCCAGTGGAACATGGTCTTGGTCTTGCCCTGGCAGATGAAGATCCAGCCGGTGGTGCTCGAGACGGACTGGATTAGGCTGGCGATGCCCAGCCAGGCGAAGATCGGCGCCACCGCCGTCCAGCGCTCGCCGAAGAGAAGCCCGACGACCTGGTCCGACGTCAGCGTCAGCGCCGCGATGCCGGGCATAGTGATGGCCGCCAGCATCCAATTGGTTCGCACATAGATGTCGCGAAACCGCGCCTTGTCCTCATGGATGCGGCTCAGCAGCGGCACCATCACGCGTGTCAGCGGCTGGTTGATGTTCTGCAGCGGAAACAGCAGGAGCTTGTAGGCGCGGTCATAATAGCCGAGGTCGATCGCGCCCGAATATTTTCCGATCAGGATGTTGTCGAGATTGCGCGAGAAGAAGTTGGCCAGATTGAAGCCGGTCAGATTGGCGCCGAAAGACAATATGTCGGTATCGACCTTCAGGTCCGGCCGCGACGGCGTCCAGCGCGCCACCTGCCATGCCGCGGCCAGCGCGACAACGGCCGATACCGCAGGGCCGATGACCAGCGACCAGTAGCCCAGCCCCGCATAGGCGGCGATTGCGGTAGTCGCAAGTCCGGCAGCAGCGGTTATCACGTCGTTCAGCGCGAGCTGGCCAAAGCGCAAGTGACGGTTCATCAGCGCCAGCGGCACCGCGGCGAGGCTGCCAAGCAGCAGCGGCAAGGCAGAGCCGATGGTGATCCCGACCATGCGTTGATCGCCATAGAAGGCAGCGATGGCGGGCGCCAGGCATGCAACCACCACGGCACTGCCCAGCCCCACCAGCGCACTGATCCAGAATACCTGGTTGAGCTGCTCGGTACTGATGTCCTTGCGCTGGACCACGGCCTGCTGCAGGCCAAGGTTTTGAAGCAGCCCGACAAAGGCCACGATCGGCCCGACGGAAGCCACCAGGCCGAAATCCTCGGGCACGAGCAGACGCGCAAGCACGATGACGGAGAGAAACTGGATCGCCATCTTGAAGCCTTGCGCGCCGATCGTCACCACGCCGCCGCGCAGGGCGACGCGACCGAACTGGGGGGGCGGGTTGGCGTTCATGCCGGCTGCCTAGCTTCGGCCAGTTGAGCAACGATCTGCGCAAAACGTTCGTTGAGTACGTCCGCGTTGAAATCCTGCTCGATCTTGCGGCGCGCCGCACGTGCGATGCGCTCGCATTTGTCCGGGTTCTCGGCCACCCAGACAAGCTTGCGGGCCAACGCCGCAACGTCTCGCTCCGGTGCGAGGAAGCCTGTCTCCTGATCCTCGATCAGTTCGGGAATGCCCGAGTGATAGGTGCTGACGACGATCAGCCCGGCGGCCATAGCCTCCATAAGCGCCACCGGAATACCCTCGAGATCGCCGTCTCGCGCGGCAACGCTAGGCAGCAGGAATACGTGGGCATTGCGCAGGCGCTGCTTGACCTCGGCGTGCGGACGCGGCCCGAGGAAAGTCACCCGGTCGGCAACGCCGAGATTTGCGGCGAGCTTCTTCAACTCTTCCAGCAATTCGCCGCCGCCAATCACCGAATAGACCCAGTCGCGCCGCGGCAGGCTGGCGAGCGCGCGAAGGGCGAATTCGATGCCCTTCTTTTCGGTCAGCCGGCAGACCGAGATGAAGGACAGCGTGTCCCGGTCCCAGGAACGCCAATGGTAGCCGATCTCACCGGGCCGCACGCCCATATGGTGAACCATGACTTGCGCCGGGGGTGCTCCGACGCCGATCAGGGCATCGCGGAAAAACGCGTTCACCGGGAGCTGGAGAACGCCCTTGTCGAAGACAACCTTGTAGCGCGTGAGCGTGTTGTCATGCAGCGGTTCGCCGACATCGCGGCCGTGGAATATGGTCACCAGCGGAGCGGAAATCCGGCCTCGTTTCATGGCGCGGGCGACGCGCATGCCGTTATTGCCGAAATGCGCGACGATCACATCGGCGTTCTGCAATTTGCGCGCAAAAGCGATGTCGACAGCGGTCGAGAGCTTATCCCAGAACCTGCCCGACCATCTCCTGAGCGTCGGGCGAAAGCGCCCCAGCCCGCCCCACCAGCAGACGACCTTGCCAGGGAGAGCCTGCCAGCGGCGATCGTCGATGTTGCTGTCCTTGCCGAAGGACGTCTCGTTGCAGACGACGCCGACTTGCATGCCGCGCTCGAGGCACCCTTCTATCTGGTCGAGGACGAAGGTCTCCGACAAAGAGGGGAACTTATCAACTACGAAGCAAATCTTCATCGAATGGACGACCTTCCGAGGCCGGTCGGCGATCTGCTCGCGCGGATGAGGGATGGCGCCCGTCGCCACCGTGCGAGGCGCCTCAAGCGTCTGGTGTTGTGCGTGTCTTTGTCCCAAGGCAGCTCCCACCCCGGTCAGGCGCGAGAGCCGGCTTTTGGGCAACGTGCATGGTTTTGGACGAAATGCATCAGGCGGCACGCTCCAGCGCGCCTTGCCTGGCGTTGTCGAGAACGCGGAGGAAGGTCGCGAACTGGCTGTCGGGGTTCATTTGCGGCCGCTCCGAAAACAGCTGCGCCGCCGCCGACAGCCGATCGTACTCGGCCTTGTCGCTCCATAGTCGCCTGACCGCGGCGACCCAGTCGTCGAGCGGTGCGTCATAGTCGAGCACCACGCCGCCGGCGCCAATCGCTTCCGGCAGGCCGCCGCGACGGGACCCGACGACTGGAATGCCGCTGCAATGGGCCTCGGATGCCACCCGCCCCCAGGCCTCTTCCCATTTGCTGGGCGCCAGCAGAATCTTGGTGCGGCCATAGACGGTCTTCATGTCGCTAGTACGGCTTTCCAGCCTGACGTTGCGCAGCGGGGCGATGATCTGTTCGATCTGCGCCCGATGGTCGTCGTCGAGCTTCCAGCTTTCGACGAACAGGAACGGGATTTCGGGGCATTGGCCGGCGATGCGCACGGCGAGTTCGAACCCTTTTTCATTGTAGGGATTGATCAGCGTGACGAATTCACCGGTGGTCGGCGTGCTGTAGAGCCCGGGATTGATGGTCGGCGGGATCACGGTCGAATCGATGCCGAACCTTTCCTTATAGGTGCGCGCAGTGAATTCGGAGTTGGCGATATAAAGCGCCGAATGCAATTCGCGCAGGTCGCCGGCCAGTTCGTGGAATTCGACGTTCCGCAGATAGACCACCAGCGGCACGCCGAGTGCCTGCAGCGCCTTTCCGATCGGCACCGATTTGTGGCACTGCACGACGGCGACATCGGGATCGAGCCGTTCGACCGCGAAGCGCGCCGCCTCCCAGGGAAACCATGCCCGCACGACCGGATAGCCGGGATAGCTGTCGATGACCGCTCGCTGACGAAGCAGCTTCATCTTGGCGCGCGCCTTGAAGCCGAACATGCCGTCACCGAACAGCGCCGCCAGAACCGAGGCGTCATGACCGTGCTCGCGCAGCTGCTCGACCAGATGGTGCGTGCTCGACTGAACGCCACCGCTGAACTGCGGCGTGTAGCCGTTGCCGCCCGCAAACAGAACTTTCATTGACCTGGCTCCTTGCTGGACCGCCCTAGCGTCACGCCGCCATTCTACCGATGCTGTGGTATTCGATGCCGTGGCGGGCGATGACCTTGGGGTCGTAGAGATTGCGTCCGTCGAAGATAACGGGCGTGGTCAGCGCGTTCTTCAGCGCATCGAAGGACGGCGCGCTGAAGCTCTTCCACTCTGTCACGATCAAGAGCGCGTCGGCGCCTCGCAGCGCGGCCTCCTTGGTGCCGCACAGTTGCAGGTCGTCGCGCAGCCCGTAGATCGCCTGGCATTCCTGCATCGCCTCCGGATCGTAGGCCTGCACATTGGCACCGGCGGCCCAGAGCGCTTCCATCAGCGTGCGGGCCGGGGCCTCGCGCATGTCGTCGGTATTGGGTTTGAAGGCCAAGCCCCACAGCGCAAATGTCTTGCCTTTGAGATTGCCCTTGAAATAGCGGTCCACCTTCTCGAACAGGACCGACTTCTGCTGGTTGTTGCGCTCCTCGACGGCACGCAGCAGCTTGGCGTCGAACTTGACGGCCTCGGCGGTCTTGATCAGGGCACGCACATCCTTCGGGAAGCACGAGCCGCCATAGCCGAGGCCCGGATAGATGAAGTGGTAGCCGATCCGCGGGTCGCTGCCGATGCCCTTGCGGACCTCCTCGATGTCGGCGCCCAGTTGCTCGGCCAGGTTGGCCATTTCATTCATGAAGCTGATCTTGGTCGCCAGCATGCAATTGGCCGCGTATTTGGTGAACTCGGCACTGCGCACATCCATCACGATCATCTTTTCGTGGTTGCGGTTGAACGGCGCGTAGAGCTCGCGCATCACCGCCTCGGTGTCCTCGTTGCTGGTGCCGACGATGATCCGGTCGGGCTTCATGCAGTCGCTCACAGCAGACCCTTCCTTGAGGAATTCCGGATTGGAGGCGACGTCGAAAGCGAGATCCTCGCGCCCGCGCGCCTTCAGCGTTGCGGCGATCCTGGCCTTTATCCTTTCGCAGGTGCCGACGGGCACGGTCGACTTGCCGACGACGATCTTGGGCTCGTCCATCTCACGACCGATGGCCTCGGCGACGGCCAGCACATATTTGAGGTCGGCCGAACCATCCTCGCCCGGCGGCGTGCCGACGGCGATCATCTGGATCTGGCCATGCTTGATCGCCGCGGCGGCGTCGGTGGTGAACTTGATGCGGCCGGCGGCATGGTTCTCCTTGACCATGTTTTCGAGCCCCGGTTCGAAGATCGGGACATGACCCTGATTGAGCCGCTCGACCTTTTTTGCATCGATGTCGACACAGACCACCTGATGGCCGACTTCGGCAAGCACCGCCGCCTGTACAAGACCGACATAGCCGATTCCAAAGACAGTCAAATTCATTCGGTTTCATTCCTGTTCAAGGTTTCGGGCCTTTTCGAGCTTCGGTTTTCCGACCACCTTCGGCCCGGCCGATTCAGATGCGCTTCTAGTTTGTCTTGCATGCCAGCGATTCGGGGAATTGGCAGGGCTGGCCAAGTGCGGTGAATGCAACACGATCCACCTGCATGGTGAGCTTGCGGCCCGGATCCGAGAACGGCCCGATCCAGCCCTTCATCGTATCGCTGCCCCACAGGCTGAAATAGATCCTTTGCGAATGGGTGGGCAGCTTCGCCGGATCGGTGATCTCGTGGACAAGCTTGCCGTTGACGTACCAGCGCAGCCGGTCCTTTTCCCAGACGAAGGCGTAGTCGTTGAAGGCCTTGTCGGTGCCGCCAGCGACGTCGACCAGTTTCTCGTTCTTGCCTTTGCCGGCTATGTAGGCGTTGACTTGAACCTTGGACGTGTCCTTGGTCAGCACCTCGAAGTCGATTTCATCATGCGGCTGCTTGTCGGCATCGCCGACGAAGCTGAAGAATGCCGCGTTGACGCCGGAGCCCGTGTCGGTCTTCATCCGCGCCTCGTAAGTGCCGTAGCCGAAGCGCTGCTTGGTCTGGATCTCGGCGCAGGCGAATTCGCGATCCTTCAGCTTGCGCTTCTCGAAACCGAGCGTCAGCATGCCGTCGGAAAGCCCGATCAGGCTTTTGGACCAGGTGCAGTTCTGATGCTTGCCGTTCGTCCAGCCGTCGGAAATGTACCAGCGCGCGCGACTGAGGCTGGTGAAATCATCGACAAAGGACGGCGCGGTTGGGAGATCCTGGGCGCGCACGGGCACCAGGCCCGCAACCATGCTGACGAGACCAATCAGCAGAAACGCGCCGTCTGAACGGAGCCGCCGCAGCTTGCCTGGGATCGGGTGCGTGAACAGGGTGCCTCGGGTTGCCGGGGCGGGCGTGCTTTTAAGATCTGCGTTCATATCAAATTCACCTTGTGCTGTGCGCCCCCAAAGCGATCGTTCGAACCGTGACGAAACAACCTGATCTCGACCTCTGTCGCTCCCAAGCTCCGTGTTGTGCCTAAAACCATTGCGCCGACCCGGGGTGTTCGCTCAGCCTGTGCCGGAATCGGCGGGCTTCACAAAATCGGTCCTTATGTCGGGACCGTTCTGCCGCTTCTCGTCGAAGATTTCATCCAGCGAATGACGGAGATCCTTCATCATCTGCATCTGGCGCGACAGCGCTGCGATGCGCCGCTCGCAATTCAGGATCGACCTGGTCAGTTCGCCGACTTCGGAAGACCTGCGAGAGGAGACCGCTCCGTTCTCCATGGCCTCGACCAGAAAGGCGGCATTGGTAGCCGTCGTCCTGTAGCGGTTCTCAAGGCCGCTCTTCTCCGCCTCGACTTCGGCCGAGATCTGGTCCAGCAGCTTTGCCAACCGATCGAGGCGCGAGGTGTCGGTCTGCGTGTCGCGCGCCGGATCTCTCGATCGGAAGCGAAAGATCGAGGCCATGCAGTCAGCGCCCCATCATCGTCGAGCTGGTGAACGGCCTTAGTGCGCGTCCACATTCAACAGACATTTCTTGCATCGTCCAGCTCCTCCGACAGGGTATGTCTCGGGCCAGTTCGGTTGGCCGTCCAAAATTGCTGCACCGCAACATAGATTGCCATTCCCTGCGCGGATAGGCAACCACCTAGATCGTAAACTCATGAATCTCGTTGAAACGGTCCGAGCCGACCGAAGGGTAAGGGAGTAGCTACCGCCGTCGCACGTTGACGGGCCTAGCTTTCGCTGGCCGTGCTGGTTCCGGCCATGAGGAAGCGCAGCGGCGGCACATGCTGACGCTTCGCGGCGAGGCCGGCGCGGCGAAACAGCGCATCCAGCTTATCGGAGGCGACGCCGCGGACGACGGCTGTGAGGTTGGACGAGCCGGCCAAGGCGTAGGCCGCGGCCGGCGCCAGCCCACGCTCAGCCTTCACGTCTAAAAACTTCCGCAACCGGTATTTGTCGCGGATGTGCCGCTCGTGCCTTCTCAGCGCAGCCTTCGATGCCTCCGGCAAACTGTCGATCGCAAGCAGCGCCAGGTCGGCATCGGCCAGATGCTTCAGGTCCTGGGTCTTGTGCCGTCCGCTCAGCGAATCGGCGCGCACGATCGCGCCGTAGCCACAGGATTTGATGACCTTGAAGCGCGCGCCATGGGCAACCGCGCGCGCATAGAGTTCATAGTCTTCACCCAGGCGCAGCTTCTCGTCGTAGCGCAGCCCATGCCGATCGAGAAAGGCGCGGCTGATCACCGGCTTGAGGAAGCCCAGTTCCCCGCGTTGCACACGGCGCCTGGAGATGTTGGCGTCGATGAAACCCTCGAAATCGAGGAATTCCGGCTCGGGCGAGAACGGTGGAGCAACGATTTTCGAAACGTCGGTTGCCGCGTCATCCCTGACAAGCATGATGTTGTCTGCGGCGAAATCCCAATCGGTGCTGGCGAACAGTCTGTGAAACCTGCCTTCGAAAAAGAAATCATCAGCGTCCAGAATGCTGATGAACGGCGACCTGGAACCGGCTATCGCGGCGTTGCGTGCAAACGATGGGCCGCGATTGACGTCGAAGCGGATGACGGAAAGGCGGCCCGTGCCGTCGCCGGCCGCGTGGGCGACTTTCGCGGTATCGTCGGTAGACGCGTCGTCGACGACGACAACTTCCGCAACCTCAGGCTCGCGTAATGCCGATGCAATGGCAGCCGGGATTGTCCGCGCCGCATTGCGGGCGGCGATGATCACGCAGACCTGGAATGATGTCATGAACATGCCTCTCGATTGCAGAAGTCGTTGCGGATTTCCTCGCCCCGTCCGCTCAATGCCCCACCGCCCATTCTGAAATGCATCGGCCCAAACGCCTATGCTGCAAGTGCGAAGCAAGCATCGCCAAAATCATCGGCGCCGTCCAGTTTTTCATTTTGCTGGGTGTCATGGCCCGGTTGGGCAGGCGGCGAGCCTCAATCGGGATGGCTCCAGAAATGCGCCGCTTGGCAGAGCCGTTCCTACACGCTCCATCAGAGCGCTCGACTGGCAGAAACCAGTTGCTGATCCTCGCCGACCGGACGGCGGCGGGGCGGAGCGAGCGCGTCGAGGCCCGCAGTGTCAAGGAATTGAAAGAGCAGGAATGCCGACTGCCGGTGTCGTTTGAGGCGAGCAATTCGTCAGAGGACCGGCGAGCTTAACCACAGGTCACATGGACATCGCAGACCGCGACCAGGCCCGAAATCAGTGAAGGCCTCTCCTGGCGCTGAGTTTCTCGCCTTCGGCCGCTTCGTTCGAACTCAGCTTTCGTTCAGCGTCGCGGATTTTGTCGGCCGGGGTCGGGGCATTTCTGGCAACCATGGCAAAGACCAGCAGAAAATAACCCAGTTGGATGACTATAGCGCAGCCGATGACACGAAACAGCGTCGTACCGAGCGAGGCGCCGCCCAAATAGGACCAGACGATCACGATCGCCAGCGCAAAACACATTCCGATAATGAACTTTGGCAGTGACATACCCGATAGCCCATCAACCGGCTCGGGAAAAAATGTCGACAAGCCCACCCCGAGCACCTCCCTTAAACTCTGCGAGCTTATTTAGGTTGCCCGCTTCTGGCCGGTTGCTTCCGGCCTAGCCCAATCTGTCCATAGTCCGACAGAAACAATTTGCAACTCTATTGAGCCGCGCAATAGGCGGCAAGGGCAGCTGCGGAATAAATTTTAAACGAATCCTCGGGATCGACTCCGCCATGGTGCAACGCACACGTCGGCATCACCACTAATTGCCGGATATCGACTCGCTCCAGTATGATTCATAATATTGAATAGTATTTTATCATAACATCAGTCATTATCTTGAAATTCTAAATGACGGCAAAGCTCCACAGGAGGGTATAAAGAGCGATTCGCCTAAAATCAGCCCAAAAATTGGACTAGCTTTTCCAAAATTGCCCATAATCTGTCTCTTTTGCGACATAAATGGGAAATTTTGTGCAGGACGAGTTTATTATTTAGTCAGTTCATGACGCGACTATTACAGCCGTCTGAGAAATTGTGTGTTGCGCTGCAACATTTTTTTGGTATCGTGCGGTAAACCATCCGTTCAACGTATGGAGTTTACGCATGAGGGACGTAGCCAAGCCGGCCGATGCGGATTTTTCGCAGGCCGGCGTCGATTTTCCGCCACCGATTGGCGGCCTGCTCAAACGCAGCTTCGATATTGTCGGTTCGCTGATCGGCCTGGTCGCTCTCAGCCCGCTGTTCGTAATGATAGCGCTGCTTGTCAGGTTTTCCGATGGCGGGCCGATTTTCTATGGTCACAGCCGAATCGGCCGCGGAGGACGGATTTTTCCGTGCCTCAAGTTCCGCACCATGGTTGCAGACGGCGAGCGGGTGCTTGCTGCCTATCTCGCCGCGAATCCGGAGGCCAACGCCGAATGGATAGCGACCCGCAAGTTGAAGAACGACCCGCGGATCACGCGCGTCGGAGCGGTGCTGAGGAAGCTCAGCCTCGATGAGTTGCCGCAGATCATCAACATCCTGCAGGGGGATATGAGCCTGGTCGGGCCTCGTCCCGTGGTGCGCGATGAGCTGGAGATATATGGCAATTCGGCCGTCTATTACCTGAAATCGCGCCCCGGCCTCACCGGGCTCTGGCAGGTCAGCGGACGCAACGATGTTTCGTATGACAGCCGCGTCGCATTCGACAGGCACTATGTCGAGAACTGGTCGATGTTCGAAGACATTCGCATCATCATCAAGACCGTACCTGCGGTCTGGATGTCGCGAGGCTGCTACTGACGGCCGCTTGCTGGCCGTGCATCGAGGAGCGGCTGTCCAGAATTCGGGCCCGGAACTCAGGCCCCTAACTCAGGCATCGGCAGCTCATCGGGCGGGGCAAACCAGATCGGAAACGCTCAGTTGAAAGCAGATATAATCGATATCTTTTGCACCGGCATTCTCTCCAGACGCATGCGGCGAGTACGGCTTTTGACGACTTGCCTTACAATGGCGACCGGCCTGACCCTGTCGCTAGCCTTGCCACAGTTTGCCTTCGCCGACGACTATCGGCTTGGAGCACAGGACAAGCTGACCATCCGCGTGGCGGAATGGCAGACCGTCGAAGGCACGTTTCGTGACTGGTCGGCCATCAATGGAGAATACACGGTCGGCCCCGCTGGAACCTTGTCGGTTCCCTTCGTCGGCGAGATGCCCGCATCCGGCAAGACGACTTCGGAGATCGCGGCATCGCTCGGCGAGGCGCTGCAGCGCAAGCTCGCTCTGGCCGACAAGCCGGAGGCTTCCGTCGAAATGGCGCAGTACCGGCCATTCTACATCTCTGGCGAGGTGCAATCGCCCGGCCAGTATCCTTGTGTGCCTGGGTTGTCCGTGCTGAAAGCGATGAGCATTGCCGGCGGAGCCCGGCGGAACCCGGAGAGCGGACAGCGCTACGACCGCGACCTGATCAATGCCAAGGGCAATTTCGACGTACTACAAGACCAATTGGTCAGGCTGACCGTCAAGCGCGCCCGCATCGAAGCGGAACTGGCGGACAAGCCGACATTCGCGGTGCCGAAAGAGGTGGCCGACGATCCGAAGCTGCCCAGCATCGTTGCCGATGAGACGGCGATCCTGGCGGCCGACCAGAAGAAACTCAAGCTGCGCTTGCAGGCGCTCGACGATTTGAAGGCGCTGCTGCAGAGCGAGATCGATTCGCTGCAGAAAAAGATCGTCAACCAGCAGAAGCAGGTTGATCTGGCGAAGGAGCAGCTCAACGGCATCGGCTCGCTGGCGCAAAAGGGCCTGGTCGTCAACACGCGGGTTTTGAACTCGCAGCAAACCATCGCCGACCTCGAGGGCCAGATCCTGGATTACGAAACGGCGATTCTCACGGCCAAGCAGTCGATCAGCAAGGCCACCCAGGACGCCATCGATCTCGAGAACACCCAGAACTCCAGCCTCGCGACCGACCGGCAACAGACGGAAGCCGATCTCAACGAGGCGACGCTGAAGCTGAATATGGAAAAGGCCTTGATGTCCGAAGCCTTGTCGGGCAGCCCCATGCCGCAATTCTACGGCAACAACGAACCAGCGGCCTTGTCATTTTCCCTGGTGCGGGTGGTCGACGGCAAGACCAGCGAAATCACCGCCGATGAAGACACGCCGGTGCTGCCAGGGGACGTGATCAAGGTCAAACCGGCGCCCATGGCCATCCAGTAGCTTCTTTCCACCGGAGCAAAGCACCAACCCCGCAGGCAGCGGTCTGCGGGGTTTTTGCGTTTGGGATCTTATGGATCAGAAAACAAGGCGGCCTTCGGGCAACGAACCGCCTGGATCCGCCCGCTCTAGCCTCGCACGGCGTCCGGTTCCTCGAGATGGTTCACGGCGCTCCACCGGGAAGGAGCGACGGCCGGCACCCTCACCAGCTTGAAGTAGCTGTAGTACAGCAGGAACGATCCCATGATGTAGGGATTGAGGGTCTCGACCTCGACGAAGGATCGGATGAACAGAAGCACCATGACGCCGGCAAGAATCACGGAGTCGGCTTGCCATGTCCTGAATATCAGCGCCGAGACGTGACCCCAGAGCGTGCGCAGGATGATCAGCGAAAGCAGTGTCGCGCCGACGAAGCCGAGTTCCACCAAGGTCTCGATGTAGGTGTTGTGGAAGTGGAAGCCGCTTCGCGCGGCGATATAGAATTCGTTCCACAGCCGCTCGGCCTCGGAGAAGCCCTGCACCCAATAAGCCGCGTAGCCGACGCCGAGGATGGGCGATTGCTGCGCGGCATTCCAGCCCTGTTGCCAGAGGTAGGTTCGTCCGGTGAGCGTCGAATCCTTGCCGAAAAGGCCAAGGACAAAGTCCATCAGCCCGAGATTCAGCGCAATCACGGTGCAGGCGACCAGCCCGCCCGCACCGATTATGAAAATTACCCGGCGATGGCGGAGCGAAAGCAGCTTGCCGATGGAAAGCAGGGCGACCAGAGCGAGAACCGCGGGGGTAGATGCCATCGAAGTGGCGGAATGCGACACCACCAGCAGATAGCCCGATAGAAGGACAATCGGTACGATCAACAAACAGCTTATCCGGCCGCGCCTGAGAAAGGCCAGGTAGACAACGCAGAAATAGATGCCAAGCGATGCGACAAAGCCGATCTGGTTCTTGGAGCTGAACGCGCCGACGAAATTATACGTCCCATCGAGAACGTCGTAGGAATAGCTCGCGACCTTGAGCGAGTAGAGCAGGACGACGAAAATCCCGATCAGGGCGCCTATGGTCAAGGTCCGGACGCTGACGGTGCGCGCGGCAATGTAGGCGCAGGCGATATGGGAGCAATATTGGACGGCCGTTCTTGCCGTGGTGCCGGGAGCCGCCGACCAGAACACCGAGAAGCAGACATAGGTTGCAAAGGCCAGCGGAAGCCAGGCGCTGGAAGCGTGCCTTAATATCTTGCGGTAGTCGACCAGGATGAGCGGTAGCCAGACTGCATAATAGGCCAGGATCATGGCCTGGCCGAAAATGGTCGAGTAGGAAAACGCCCAGATCGAGACGGCAACGGCAAAGCTGCCATAGACCGTGTTCTTGTCCGGATCGATCAACAGAGATTTTGGAATCTTCATCTCGATAGCGGTTTTCCGTCCTTGCAGCTCAATGCCGATTTCATGGGCCGCTCGTGGGCCGATTCGTCGGATCGATGGGAGCCTCGCCTGCAGGCGCTCGCATTGTGCAGTGCAATATAACCCATCCGGCGCCGCCTGTCACCCGGATGCCAACCGGGCGCGTCGTTCCAGCCGTTCTCTCCATACCGGGCGAGACGATTTGGCCAGAAGGCAGTGCCGTACAATTGACCGGTGCTGGCCCATCATAAGCTGTTCTGAGGTTGCAAGTCCGCGCTTGAACTTGTCCGCCGTTGACTTCACATTCGCCGCCAATTGGGAGGAAGACCACATGCCGATGAGTTTCGCGGGACGATTTGCCGGACGATCTGCTGTTATCACCGGCGGCGCCTCAGGCATCGGCCTGGCTGTCGCGCAAAGGATCACTGGCGAAGGCGGGCGTGTTTCGGTCTGGGATCGCGATGCCGCCCAGATCGAGCAGGCCAAGGCCATTGTTGCAGGCCTGCACAGCGTCACCTTAGACGTCGCCGACCCCATAGCGGTCGAAGCCGCCGCCGGAGAGACGATCGAAGCGCTTGGCGCGGTCGATGTCCTTGTCACCAGTGCTGCCATCACCGGGCCGAACATGACGACCTGGGAGTATTCGGTGGAGGATTGGCGCCGGGTCACCGACATCAACATCAACGGCGTCTTCTTCTGCAACAAGGCGCTGGTCCCGCATATGCTCGAACGCAATTACGGCAGGATCATCAACATCGCCTCGATTGCCGGCAAGGAAGGTAACCCGAACGCCTCGGCCTACAGCACCTCCAAGGCGGCGGTGATCGGCATGACCAAATCGCTCGGCAAGGAACTGGCCAAGACCAAAGTAACGGTGAACTGCGTCACGCCGGCGGCCGTGCGCACCGCGATCTTCCAGCAGATGAGCCAGCAACACATCGACTTCATGCTGTCCAAAATACCGATGGCGCGGTTCGGCGAGGTCGAGGAGGTGGCGGCGCTGATCTGCTGGATCGCGTCCGAGGAATGCTCGTTCACAACGGCGGCCGTCTTCGACGTCTCCGGCGGCCGGGCGACCTACTGAGGCGGGGCCGGACGCAAACCGCCCGACCGGATCGCGGCGCCTCAGTCGTGAAGCTCCCGCGAGATCGGCGGGCCGATCGAAAAGTCGCTGAATGTCACTTCGAAGCCCTCGCGCTGCGGCGAACAGCACATCATGCCGACATCGACCGTTTTCGACGGGGGGAAATAGGCAAGCCGCACCGGTTTCCAGTGCTTGTCAGATGGGTCGCGATACTGGACGCGGATCGTCTCGGCATGGCGGGTCATGCGGATCCTGACCCCGTCCGGATCGGCCGGAATGCTGGCCAGCGACCAGTCGGAGGCATCGTTGGTGACGACGACGGAAAAATACATCAGCCCGTCGGTGTATTCGATGCCGGCCTTGATCCAGTGCGTCTCGCTCAGACGGACCATAAGCCCGGCCTGATCGTAAAGCACCTCATAGTGCCCCTTGACGGTGACTTCGGCGCTGAAATCGCCCTCGACCTCACGATAGAGGAAATGGCCATTGTCGCGCCAGAAGCCGTAGAACGTCTCGCGCCAGAAGTCGGTCTCCTCACCGGTCCGTACATGCACCGTATTGTTGCCGAAGGCGTGGTGCGGCGGCGGATTGAGCCAGGTCAGGTCCGTATTCTCAGATGCCATCGACTTGCTCGCTGCCTGGCTGGTCTGCCGCCTTTTCTTAGCCGGCAAACGTGTAAGCGATCTTCACCGTGGTGTAGAACTCTGCGGCATAGCGGCCCTGCTCGCGCGGGCCGTAGCTCGATCCCTTGCGCCCGCCGAAAGGCACGTGGAAGTCGACGCCGGCCGTCGGCAGATTGACCATGACCATGCCGGCTTCCGAATTGCGCTTGAAGTGCGTGGCATGCTTGAGGCTCGAGGTGCAGATGCCGGACGTCAGCCCGAACGGCGTGTCGTTGGCCACCGCCAGCGCCTCGTCATAATCCTTGACGCGGATGACGTTGGCGACCGGGCCGAAAATCTCCTCGCGCGAGATGCGCATGGCGTTGGTGGTTTCGGTGAACAGCGCAGGCTGCAAATAGAAGCCGCGGGTTTCGCGATCGAGCCGCTCGCCGCCGAAGGCGAGATCGGCACCTTCCTGACGTCCGATGGCGATATAGTCCTCGTCCTGTTTGAGCTGGCTCTGGTCGACAACCGGCCCGATCTGCGTCTTGGCATCGAGAGCGTCGCCGACGACCAACTTGGCCATGCGGTCCTTGAGCGCCTCGACGAAGCGGTCGTGGATGCCGTCCGTCACCACCAGGCGGGACGACGCCGTGCAGCGCTGGCCGGTCGAGAAGTAGGCACCGTTGATGGCGCAGTCGACCGCGACGGCAAGGTCGGCATCGTCGAGCACCACAAGCGGGTTCTTGCCGCCCATTTCGAGCTGGAACTTGCGCATGTGCTCGACGCTGGCGGCGGCGACGCGCTTGCCGGTGCCGACCGAGCCGGTGAAGGTGATGGCGTTGAGGTCAGGACTGTCGAGCATCGCCTGGCCGACCACCGAACCTTTGCCCATCACCAGGTTGAGCACACCCTTGGGCAGCCCGGCGCGGTGCAGGATGTCGACAATGGTCCAGGCGCTCTCCGGAACGAGTTCCGCCGGCTTGAAGACGATGGTGTTGCCGTAGGCCAGCGCCGGAGCGATTTTCCAAGCCGGAATGGCGATCGGGAAATTCCACGGCGTGATGATGCCGACGACGCCGACCGCTTCGCGGGTGATCTCGACGCCGACGCCGGGCCGCACGCTCGGCACCAGCTCGCCCGACAGGCGCAACGCCTCGCCGGCGAAAAAATCGAATATCTGGGCGGCCCGCACAGTCTCGCCGATGCCCTCGACCAGCGTCTTGCCTTCTTCGCGCGCCAACGCCCGGCCTATTTCATCTTTCCGCGCGGTGATCTCGTCCGACGCCTTCCTCAGCACCGCATGGCGTGCCAGCAGGCCCGATCGAGACCATGCCGGAAATGCCGCTTTCGCCGCCGCGATGGCCTGCCGGGCGTGCTCGGCGCCTCCCGATGCATATTCGCCGACCACGTCGTCGAGATTGGACGGGTTGATGTTACGGGAGCCGGCATCGCCTACCCACTCTCCATCGATGAGGTTCTTTCGAAACGGGATCATGTCGCTGTCTTCCTTGTCGTCCTTCGATCGCCGTCTATCTGGACCACCGACCGCCGCACCGCAAGGCCGAAGGCAGGCAAACTTCTCCTCCTCGACAGGCATGTGATAGGTGTCGGGGCGGGGAAGACGATTCTAGTGTGGTGCGACGCGGATCGCACGGGAGGAAATCATCATGTCCGACAGCGCCTTGCCGCTGGTGATCAGCGCACCCGAACCGCGCACGCTCGACCTGATCTTCACGCCGGCTGCGCTGGCGAAATTTCGATCGAAATACCGCATCGTCGAAATATCGCCCGAAGCGGTGGCGGCGCTGCCGGCCGATATCCTTGCCGAGGCGCGCTACATCGTCGGCCAGCCACCTATCGCGCCGGAGACGCTGGAAAGAATGAAGGCGCTGCGCTGCATCTTCAATGTCGAGAGCAACCTCATCAACAACATGCCCTACGAGACGCTGTTTTCGCGCGGCATCCATGTCGTCACCACCGGGCTGGTGTTTGCCGAACCGGTGGCCGAGCTCGGCCTTGCCATGGCGCTCAACCTCGCCCGCGGCATCGTCGACGCCGATCTCGCATTTCGTCATGGCAAGGAGCTGTGGGGCGGCGACGGCAACCGGACGGCACGGCTTCTTTCCGGCGCGGATGTCGGCATTATCGGCTTCGGCGATCTTGGCCGTGCGCTCAACCGGCTGCTGTCAGGCTTTCGCACGCGGACAAAAGTCTTCGACCCGTGGCTGCCGCCGTCGATCCTGATCGAAAACGGCGTCGAGCCGGCCTCTCTCGACGACGTTCTGTCGAACAGCGATTTCATCTTCGTCGTCGCTTCGGTGACCAGCGAAAACCAGGGTTTCCTTGGTGCCGAGGCGTTTGCCAGGATGCGCAAGGGAGCCGCTTTCATCCTGCTCAGCCGAGCCGGCGTGGTCGATTTCCCGGCACTGATGGACGCCGTCCGCAGCGGCCATATCGTCGCCGCCAGCGATGTTTTTCCTGAGGAGCCTCTGGCCCAGGATCACCCGGTCCGTACATTGCCGGGGTTCCTGCGCTCCGCCCACCGGGCCGGCGCGCTTGACATCGCCTTCAAGCGGATGGGCGACATGGTGCTGGAAGACATGGACCTGATCGACCGCGGCCTGCCGCCGATGCGTTCGAAGCGGGCCGAGCGTGAGACCGTTTCGCGAATGCGTTCGAAGCCGGTCGACAAGAATTAAGCCGCCTGCCGACGGTCGCACATGCTCAGACGGTGAAGGACCAAAACAGGCAGGCCAGTGTCGCTGCGGCGACGACGACGAAGAACAGGCTTCTCAACAAGATGTTGCGGCGCAGCTCGTTGATGAACAGATGACACCCGACGACGGCTGCGACAAACAGGAAGCGCCAGTTCAGCAGTGCGGAGAGCACATCGCGCTGACCGAAAGCAAATCTCGCGGCGAGACATCCAACGATGACCGCAAACAACACGATGACCGTCCAGAAGATCGCATCGGCGGCATGTGTCAGGACGATGCCAGCGAGCCTGATCGGCAGAACCATCATCAGCAGTGCGCTGAAAAAATAGATCGCCGCGAGCGGAATGAACGTCCCCGCATCGGCGACGTCGCTCAAGCGCTTGGCGCCGATCGCGCCATAGGGATAGCCATGCCTGGCCACCGCCAGGCTGAGCGCCATCAGCAAGGCCGTCAGCATGGTGGCAAGCGCGAATGAGGTCAGGGCTTTGCTCATGGGGCTCCCGTTCCGAGCGAATCGAAGTCAGGACGTTGGTAGCCCATGGTTTGTAAATTGCTAGTAAGCATCATGCAGCGGCACGGCAGAGTTTCTCGGTGCATTCACTCCGCAGCTTGCAGACGCCGCCCGTCGATAATGGTCTTGATCTCGGCGCGGCAAGAGCCGCAATTGGTGCCGGCGTGAAGGGCGGCGCCGATTGCCGCGACGCTGGTACAGCCGCCGCGTACCGCTTCCGCGATCTGGTTGGCACCGACCCCGAAACAGGCGCAGACGGTGGCACCGCGGTCGACGCTGTTGCCGCCCGGCCGCCCGGCGACAATCGCCAACCGCGCCTGCCGATCGGCATGGTCAGCACCAAGTTGTTCGACTGCCCACCCGCGCGACACCGCTACCGGGGTAGGCGCAAGATAGAGCGCGCCGACCAGCCGATTGCCTGCGAAACGGGCGAAGCGATGGTGCCCGCCGGCGATGTCGTGATAGGCGAGCGTCTCGCCTTCCATGCCTAACAGGGAGGCGGCAAACCCGGTCCAGTCACGGCTGTCCTGCAGCGCAATTTCAAGCCGCCAGCCGGCGGGGCAGCGGGCGAGGCTCCAGTAATCGGCGTCGATCGAGGCGGGCCGTTCGGCAAGCACCGCGAAACCGAAGGCTGCGGCAGCGAAGCGTTCGAGGCGGGCGGCAACGTTCTTCGAGGCCGGCTGACCTGAAATCGCATCGGTCGTCGGCGGGACCAGTGCATCGACACGCGCGCGGGCGGAGATCTGATCGGTCCAGTGCATCGGAACGAATACAGAGCCTTGGCGTTGGCGCACCGTCACCAGGGCGCGGACCAGCACCTCGCCATGGCCAGTCGAGACGCGCACGATGTCGGCATCGCCGATACCGAAGTGCTGCGCATCCGCCGGGTGGATTTCGACGAACGGTTCGGCCATGTGCTGCGACAGGCGCGGGCTCTTGCCGGTCCGCGTCATGGTGTGCCAATGGTCGCGGACGCGCCCGGTGTTGAGGACGAGCGGGTAGTCCAGGCTGGTGCGGGTTTGTGCGGCTGGGCGGATGGCAATGAAGCGTGCCTTGCCGTCGGGTGTGTAGAAATTGCCGTTGGCGAAGAAGCGGGTGCTTTTGTCCTCCGGCTGGCGCCGCGCGCGCCGCTCTGGCCTGCCGGCCACCTCCCCCTCAAGGGGGGAGATTGGCAGTTTTGCCGGCTGCGCCCACTCATCAACCTGGGAGACTGGCGATAGCCGAGCAGCAGGCTGATCTCCCCCCTTGAGGGGGAGATGGCCGGCAGGCCAGAGGGGGTCATCTGCGACGGCCTCCACCTCGGTGGGGCGACCCGGAGAGGTCGAGACTTCACCACCGACCCCACCCCGTCCCGCTTGTTTCGCTTTGCTCAACGCGCGTGCCGACCCTCCCCTCAAGGGGGAGGGTGGAGCCGGCGCTGGCCATTGGAACGGCAGAAGATCCTCATAGGCCTCTGCACCGATATCGCCATACGCGCCTATATCAAAATCGCGCGCGCCGTCATTCTCGAAGCCCGACAGCGCCGCGTGCTCGGCGAAGATGTCGGCCGGCGACACATGCGAAAAAGCCTCGCCGAAGCCCATCCGCTTGGCGACTTCAGTGATGATCCACCAATCTGGCCTTGCCTCGCCGGGCCTGGCCAAAAAAGCCCGCTGGCGCGAGATGCGGCGCTCCGAATTGGTGACGGTGCCATCCTTTTCGCCCCATGCGGTGGCCGGCAGCCGGACATGGGCGTGGCGGACCGTGTCGGTCTCGCCCAGCACGTCCGAGACCACAACAAACGGGCAGGCCCTGATCGCCGCTTCGACGGCATCGGCATCCGGCATCGAATCGACCGGGTTGGTGGCCATGATCCACAGCGCCTTGATGCGTCCGTCGGCCACCGCTCGGAACATCTCGACCGCTTTCAGGCCGGGTTTTTCGGCGACGGTTGGGGCATTCCAGAAGCGCTGCACGCGTTCGCGGTGCTCGGGGTTTTCGATCTCCATGTGGGCGGCCAGCATGTTGGCCATGCCGCCGACCTCACGGCCGCCCATGGCGTTGGGCTGGCCGGTCACCGAGAACGGCCCGGCGCCGGGCTTGCCTATGCGGCCGGTGGCCAGATGGCAGTTGATGATGGCGTTGACCTTGTCGGTGCCCGAAGACGACTGGTTCACGCCTTGGCTGTAGACGGTCACCGTCTTCGCCGTCGCGGCAAACAGGCTGTAGAAGCGGGCCAGTTCGTCCTCACTGAGACCCGTGGCAGCCGCGATGCCGGCAAGATCGAGCGCCGAGGCGGCGAAAAGCGCTTGCCCGAAGCCGGTCGTGTGCGCCGTGATATAGGTGCGGTCCAGCGCGTTGTGCTGGCCGAGATAGGCGAGCAGCCCGGTGAACAAAGCGACGTCGCCATCGGGCGCGATCGCCAGATGCATGTCCGCGATGTCTGAGGTCATGGTGCGGCGAGGGTCGATCAGCACCACCTTCATCTCGGGCCGCTTTTCCCGGGCGGCGGCAATGCGCTGGTAGAGTACCGGATGGCACCAGGCGAGATTGGAGCCGACCAGCACGATCAGGTCGGCAAGTTCCAGGTCCTCGTAATTTCCCGGAACGGTGTCCGAACCAAAGGCGCGGCGGTGGCCGGCGACCGACGAGGCCATGCACAGGCGCGAATTGGTGTCGATATTGGCCGAGCCGATAAAGCCTTTCATCAGCTTGTTGGCGACGTAATAGTCCTCGGTCAGCAACTGGCCGGAAACATAAAAGGCGACCGAACCGGGGCCGTGTTCGGCAATGGTTTGCGAGAAGGTCGAAGCGACAAGGTCGAGCGCTTCGTCCCAGTCGGTGCGGCGACCGTGGATCTCCGGGTATAGCAACCTGCCGTCGAGGTCGATGGTCTCAGCCAGCGCCGAGCCTTTGGAGCAGAGCCGGCCGAAATTCGCCGGGTGGTCCGGGTCGCCGCGAACGGTTATTTCACCGTCCGCGGCGACCTTCGCCAGCACGCCGCAACCCACCCCGCAATAGGGGCAGGTGGTCCTCACCTCGCGCGCTTCATCAATCTGCATGGTTCACGCCGCGCGGCTGGCCAGCGCTTCCAGCGCAATGAACAGCCGCTCGCCGTCGACCCGCACGGCAATGGTGCGCACCGCGCCCTCGTCCGCGCCGAGCGCCTTGCCTGTCTCCAGCGAGATCACCCAATTGTGCAAGGGACAGGTCACCGCCGTGCCATGGACGATGCCCTGGCTGAGCGGCCCACCTTTGTGCGGGCAATGGTCGTCGATGGCAAAGACCTGATCGTCGGCCGTGCGAAAGACGGCGATCTTTCCTTCCGGCGTGGCGACGCAGCGCGCGCCGCGACGCGGAATGTCCGAGAGCGTGCCGATCGATACCCAGTTCATGTGGCCATTCCTCTTTTGCGCGTGTTCTTGTCCGAAAACCGCATTCCACTTTTCGGGAACACGCGCCTACTCCGCCGCCTGGGCAAAGCCGACCGAAGCCATCGGCCGGAATTCATGCTTGTCCTTGCCGGAAGCACGTTCCGACCATGGGTCGACCTGGGCGAATTTCTGCGAAAAGACGAAGCGGTCGAAATAGGCTTTGCGCTTCTCGCCATCGTCCATGATCTGACGCTTGATCTCAGCTATGCCGACGCGCTTGGCCCATTTGTAGATACGCTCGAGATAGCGGCCCTGCTCGCGATACATCTGCGTCAACGCCACGATATGCTCCAGCGCCTCGTCCTCGGTCTTGACCTGGCCGAGCACTTCGGTGCCCTTGATGTCGAGACCGGCGGCGCCGGCGAAATGGATCTCGTAGCCGCTATCGACGCAGATCACGCCGACATCCTTGCAGGTCGCCTCGGCACAGTTTCGCGGACAGCCCGACACCGCCATCTTGACCTTGGCCGGGGTCCACGAGCCCCACATGAATTTTTCGATACGGATGCCCAAGCCGGTCGAATCCTGCGTGCCGAAGCGGCACCAGTCCGAGCCGACACAGGTCTTCACCGTGCGCAGTCCTTTGGCATAGGCGTGGCCGGAGACGAAGCCAGCCTGGCCGAGATCGGCCCATACCGCCGGCAGGTCTTCCTTGCGGATGCCGAGCATGTCGATGCGCTGGCCGCCGGTGACCTTGACCATCGGGATCTCGAACTTGTCGACGACGTCGGCGATGGCGCGCAATTCGGCGGCGTTGGTGACGCCGCCCCACATGCGCGGCACTACCGAATAGGTGCCGTCCTTTTGGATGTTGGCGTGGACGCGCTCGTTGATGAAGCGCGACTGGTAATCGTCGGCGTATTCGTCGGGCCAGTCGCAGACGAGATAGTAGTTGAGCGCCGGCCGGCATTTGGCGCAGCCGCAGGAAGTCTTCCACTCCAGTTCCTGCATGACGGCGGGAATGGTCTTCAAGCCCTTGGCCTTGATCAGCCGGCGGACCTCGTCATGGCCAAGCGCGGTGCAGCTGCACATCGGCTGGACCGCCGCGGGGTTGTATTTGTCGCCGATGGTCAGCACCATCAGCTTTTCGACCAGCCCGGTGCAGGAGCCGCAGGAGGCCGACGCCTTGGTGTGGGCGCGCACATCGTCGAGCGAGGTCAAGCCCCTGGCCGTGATCGCGCCGGTGATCTTTCCCTTGCATACGCCGTTGCAACCGCAGATTTCCGCATCATCCGGCAAGGCTGCAACGGCCGCCATAGGGTCCAGGGGGGCGCCTCCCTGGTAGGACTGGCCGAAGATGAGCGTATCGCGCATCTCGGATATGTCGGTCTGCTTCTTCTTGAGGTCGTTGAACCAGGCGCCGTCCGCCGTCTCGCCATAGAGCACGGTGCCGATGATGCGGTCGTCCTTGAGTACCAGGCGCTTGTAGACGCCGGCCGCGGCATCGCGCAGCACGATCTCCTGACGGTCATCGCCCTCGGCGAAGTCGCCGAGAGAGAACAGCTCGATGCCGGTGACCTTGAGCTTAGTCGGCGTGTCCATGTGGACGAAAGCCGCCGCCTCATTGCCGGCCAGATGGCTGGCGGCGACGCGCGCCATCTCGTAGAGCGGCGCGACCAGCCCGTAGACCTGGCCGTTGACCTCGGCGCATTCGCCGATTGCGTAGATATCGGGATCGTTGCTGCGCATGCCGGCGTCGACGACGATGCCGCGATTGACCGCAATGCCGGCTTCCTTCGCCAGCGCCGCATTCGGCCTGATGCCCACCGCCATGACGACGAGCGTTGCGGGAATGACTGTGCCGTCGGCAAGCTCCACCCGCTCGACCTTGCCGTTGCCGGTGATCGCCTGGGTGTTGGCCTTGGTGATGACCTTGATGCCGCGCTGCTCGACGGCGCGCTGCAGGAGATATCCGGCGGCCGGATCGAGCTGACGCTCCATCAGCGTCGGCATGACGTGCAGCACGGTGACGTCCATGCCCTGCGCGTTCAGACCCGCAGCCGCTTCCAGGCCGAGCAGGCCGCCGCCGATGACGACAGCCTTGGCCCGCGACTGGGCGGCAAGCATCATCGCCCGGACGTCGTCGAGATCGCGATAGGTGAGCACGCCCGGCAGGTCATGGCCTGGCACCGGAATGATAAACGGCACCGAGCCGGTGGCGATGACGAGTTTGTCATAAGGCTCGGTCACGCCATGATCGGAGGTGACGGTCTTTGCCTGCCGGTCGATGGCGACGATCTTGTGGCCCTTGTAGAGGGTGATGCCGTGCTTGATGTACCAGCCGTCGCCATGGATGATGATCTCCTCATAGGCCTTTTCTCCCGACAGAACCGGCGACAGCATGATGCGGTCGTAGTTCACGCGCGGCTCGGCGTTGAAGATGGTGACCTGGTAGCGCCCAGGCGCCTTTTCCAGGAGATGCTCCAGCATGCGCCCGGGGGCCATGCCGTTGCCGATGATGACGAGTTTCTCGGTCATGTCCTGATCCACTCCGCTCTCACTCAGCCGCGTAGGAAAGGCCTGAAGCTTCGTCAGACGCCGTGCGCTCCATCCGCCGGATGGAAAAATGCATCCAGGCAAAGCAGGTGGCGACGATGACGAAGAGCAGCATGAAGCAGCTCGACCAGACGCCGGTGAGGTCGTTGAGCACGCCGAAGGCGATTGGCAGGATAAAGCCGCCGAGCCCGCCAATCATGCCGACAACGCCGCCGACCGCGCCGACACTCTGCGGATAGTAAGCCGGGATGTGCTTGTAGACGGCGGCCTTGCCGAGGCTCATGAAGAAGCCGAGCACACAGGCAACGGCTATGAAGGCGAGCGGGCCGATCTCGAAATGGAAGGCGATCGGCCCGCTGATACCGCGCACGACGTAGTCTGCCGAGGGGAGAGACAGAACGAGAGTCGCGACGGCACTGACAGCGAAGGTGCAGTAGAGCACGGTGCGGGCGCCGATCCGGTCGGAAAGCACGCCGCCATAGGCGCGGAAAATACTTGCCGGAATTGAATAGGCCGCGCCAATCATGCCGGCGGTCGCAAGCCCGAAGCCGTAGACGCCGATCAGGTACCGGGGCAGCCACAGCGAGAGCGCCACGAATGCACCGAAGGCGAAGAAATAATAGAAGGCGAAGCGCCAGACCTGCAGGTTCTTGAGCGGCGCGAATTCCTGCAAGAAGCTTCTCTTGGGCGCTGCCTTGCCGGCGCGGCGCTCGCGGATGACCGGGTCGTCGCCAGTCGTGAACCAGAAGACGGCGGCCATGACGACGAGTGCTGCCGCCCAGATCAGCGCGACCGACTGCCAGCCCCAGGAGAGAAGCACGAACGGTGCCAGGAACTTGGTGACCGCGGCGCCGACATTGCCGACACCGAAAATGCCAAGCGCCGTACCCTGCTTGCCGGCCGGGAAGAAGCGCGAGACATAGGCGACACCGACGGCGAAGGAACCGCCGGCGAGCCCAACGCCTAGTGCGGCGACCAGCATCTGCCCGTAGGTGTGCGCAAAAGCGAGCAGAAAGGTCGCGACCGCCGCCGCAAGCATGGTCGCGGTGTATACCAGCCGTCCGCCAAAACGGTCGGTCCAGACACCGAGCACCATACGCACGAGCGAGCCGGTGAGGATCGGCGTGCCGACGAGCAGGCCGAACTCCGTCTCGTTCAGCCCCAGCTCCTGCTTTATGCGCACGCCGATAATTGAAAAGATCGTCCACACCGCGAAGCAGACGGTGAAGGCGATGGTGGACATGGCAAGCGCCTGCCGGGGAGCGCTGTCCTGGCTGGGCGCGGCTGGGAGATTTGCGGTCATTTTCTGGCTCCGGTTTGCGGCGTGGGAGGCACCGCCCTTGTCTGTTCGTTCGCGACTGTCAGCGGCGCAGCATCGGCGAACTGGTTGAAACCGAGCTGTGCGCGGTCACTTCGAGACCCTTGCCGTCAGTCTTGGCGCCGTCGGGAAAGAGGAGGAGCGCGGCGGTGAACAGCGCCGCCGTCAGCGCGCTGACGGCCAGAAAATCACGGCGCGTGAAGTCCGCGAGGGACGCGGCAGTTCCGATCCGTTTCGTCATCGTCGTCTCCGGTTGGACGCCGCTTGGGATCAGCGCCGTCGATTGCGTTAAAACAAAAAAGCCGCCGGCCAGGTCTTCGCGTCCGGGTTCCGGGAGCGCGTGTGGACCTGAGCGGCAGCTTTGCCTGTGGCGCCCGCCATTGGACGCCGTTTCACTTGGCCCTTGCGGACCCTACATTTCGGAAAGCAGGAAGCGTGCCAATTCGACAGCGCTCTTAATTATCGAATGAAATCAATATGAACCGCAGCCGCGCGACTTTTGACCAAGCTCGGCAGCGGATCAAAGATTAGTCAAAATGCCTTGCACAGCAGCATAATATTTGTGCAATGCGGTAGATTGCCCATTGCCGATGCAGATTGCCAATGATGATGACGAGTTTTCCCGTTATGGCCTTACTCCGCGGCTTCGACGAAGCGGTGGCGTTCGTAGAGGAATTTCAGCACCGCCTCGCGGCAGCGCAGGAAGGTGCGGTCGGAGGAAAGCTCGATGCGCCGGCGCGGCCGGGCCAGCGGCACGGCAAGAACCTCGCCGATGGTGGCCGCCGGGCCGTTGGTCATCATCACGATGCGGTCGGACAACAGCACCGCCTCGTCGACATCATGGGTGATCATGATCGTCGTCGAGCCGAGCCTCGAATGGATATCCATCACCGCGTCCTGAAGATGGGCGCGCGTCAGCGCGTCGAGCGCCCCGAACGGCTCGTCGAGCAGCAGGATCTTCGGCTCCATGGCCAGCGCCCGGGCGATGCCGACGCGCTGCTTCATGCCGCCCGAAATCTCGGCCGGACGTTTGTCCTTGGCATGCCCCATCTGCACGAGATCGAGATTGCGCATGATCCATTCATGCCGCTCGGCCCGGCTCTTGCTCCGGCCAAAGACCTTCGTGACTGCCAAATTGATGTTTTCGTAGACGGTGAGCCATGGCAGCAGGCTGTGGTTCTGGAACACCACGGCGCGTTCCGGGCCGGGACTATCGACCTCCTTGTCTTCGAGCAGAACGGCGCCGGCCGAGACCTTGGTCAGGCCGGCGATCAGGTTGAGCAAGGTCGACTTGCCGCAGCCGGAATGGCCGATGATCGAGACGAATTCGCCCTTGTCGATGGTCAGCCGGATGTCCTTCAGCACGTCGCTGACCTGGCTGCCGCGGGCGAAGGATTTGTCGATGTGGTCGAGTTTCAGATAGGCCGTCATCGTCCCTCTCCTCACTTTGCCGTTGTGCCGCGGGTGACGAAGACGCCGACCGCCGCGACCAGGCGGTCGAGGCAAAAGCCGGTGACGCCGATATAGGCGAGCGCGACAATGATGTCGGGCAGGCGCGACGAGTTCCACGCGTCCCAGATGAAGAAGCCGATGCCGACGCCGCCGGTCAGCATTTCGGCGGCGACGATGGCGAGCCAGGACAGGCCGATGCCGATCCGCAAGCCCGTGAAGATGTAGGGCGCGGCCGCCGGCACCATAATCTTCACAAAGAACTCGAACTGATTGAGCCGGAGGATACGGGCGACGTTGCGGTAGTCCTCGGGGATGTTGCGGACACCGACCGCGGTGTTGATGATGATGGGCCAGATCGAGGTGATGAAGATGACGAAGATCGCCGACGGGCTGGAATCGCGGAACGCCGCCAGCGACAGCGGCAGCCACGCGAGCGGCGGCACCGTGCGCAGGATCTGGAAGACCGGATCGAGACCGCGCATCGCCCAGATCGACTGGCCGACGAGCGCGCCGAGCGCGACGCCGACGATTGCTGCCAGGCCGAAGCCCATGGCGACGCGCTGCAGCGACATCAGCACCCGCCAGGCGAGTCCGATGTCCTGCGAGCCATTGTCGAAGAACGGGTGGGCGATCAGGTCATAGGCCTCGTTCCACACTTGGCTCGGCGGTGGCAGGCTGGCTGTGGGCGACGAACAGGCGACCTGCCAGACGACGAGCATAATGGTGATGACGATGACCGGCGGCACCAGCGTGCTGGCCAGTTTGGCGGCGATCGCGGCCGGGTCGAAGCGGCGCCGCGCCCTGGCGGTCAAGGCGATGACCTCGGCGGGCTTGGCCGGTGCGGGGAACGGCTTCACCTTGCGGTCCTCGATGGCTTGGATAGACATTTCTCGAAAAACTCCTTGGCGGCGGGTGCAAGGCAGGCGGCGCTGCCACCGCCTGCCGCGCATCTATGTCAGGCTCAGGCCGATGCCTTGATCTTCAGGCTGTCGAGATAGGCGGACGGGTTCTCCGGATCGAAGATCTTGCCGTCGAAGAAGGTCTCGACGCCGCGCGACGTAGACGCCGGAATATCGGCCGCGGCGACACCAAGATCCTTGGCCGCCTCGCGCCACAGATCCTCACGGTTGACTTGGCCGACCAGTGCTTTGATGTCGGTGGTCGGCGCGAACTTGCCCCAGCGAATATTTTCGGCGAGGAACCAGCTGTCGTGGCTCTTGAAGGGATAGGACACGCCGCCCTGCCAGAACTTCATGTAGAGATCGGTGCCGTTGGCGACGCGGCCATTGCCGTAATTGATGTCGCCCTTGAGGCGGCCGATGATGTCGGCGGTCGGCACGTTCATCCATTGCCGCTTGCCGATGATGGCGGCCATCTCGTCCTTGTTTTCCTTGGCTTCGCACCATTGCTGGGCTTCCATGACGGCCATCAGGATCGCCTTGGTGGCGTTCGGATACTTGTCGATGAAGGCGGCGCGCAGGCCGAGCGCCTTTTCCGGATGGCCCTTCCACAGCTCGCCAGTGGTGGCGGCGGTGAAGCCGACGCCCTGGTGAACCAGCTGCTCGTTCCACGGCTCGCCGACACAGAACACGTCCATGTTGCCGACCTTCATGTTGGCGACCATCTGCGGCGGCGGCACGACGATGGTCGAGACGTCCTTGTCGGGATCAATGCCGCCGGCGGCCAGCCAGTAGCGCAGCCAAAGATCGTGCGTGCCGCCCGGAAAGGTCATGGCGGCCTTCACCTCCTTGCCTGCGGCCTTCTTGACGGCGAAGGCGTCCTTCAGCTTTGATGCGTCGAGGCCGACGCCGGTGCCGGCATATTCCTGGGCGACGGAAATGCCCTGGCAGTCGTAGTTGAGCCGGGCCACGATCGCCATCGGCAGTGGCTGCTTGTTTTGAGTCACCTTGCCGGTGTGCATCAGATAAGGCATCGGCGTCAGGATATGGGCGCCGTCAATGCCGTTGGCTTCGCCGCCGAGCACCAGATTATCGCGCGTCGCCCCCCAGGAGGCCTGCTTGAGCACCTCGACGTCGGGCATGCCGAATTTCTCGAACAGGCCCTTCTCCTTGGCAATCATCAGCGGCGCCGCATCGGTCAGCGCTATAAAGCCGAGCTTGGCGCCGGTGACTTCCGGCGCGGCGGGCGCCGCATAGGCGCCGGAGGGCAGCAGCGCACGCGCCGCGGCCAGCGTTGCCGTGGTGGCCGCGCTGATCCTCAGGAAATCGCGGCGGCTGATCGCCGTTTGGGCGGAATGGCTATTGCTGCTTTTCGTCATCGTCATCTCCGGTTGGGCGCGGCTTGGGATCGGCGCCGTCGATTGCGTGTTCGACCAAAACAAAAAAGCCGCCGGCCAGGCCGCGCGCGTCCGTCCATCCGGGATCGCGTGTTGACCTGAGCGGCAGCGTTGCCTGTAGCGCCCGCCATTGGACGCCTATTCCGTGACCCGAGAAGAGTCTGCCTATTGCAACGCAGGAACCGTGCCAGTTTCGGAATGGATGACAAACATCAATGAGATCAACGACTTGCCAAAATCGTCGGCGCGCCGGCCCGCTGGGCGAGCAAGCCAAAGATTGTTCATTAGCGCAGTTGCACGCACATTTTTTGTGCAGCGCACAAGAATGGCGCCGAAATGATCAGACTTCGGCGCGCGCCAATTTCTGGCCGGCAATGTAGGCGTCGATCTCGTCGGGATCGAAGATCTGGCCATCGAAGAAACCATCGGGACCGAGCACCAGGCTTGCCCCCGCCGAACCGACCGGAGTCGCGGCCTTCAGCGCGCCCTCGACCTTGGCATTGGCACCGGGAAGCGCTACGCCAAGCGGCTTCAACGCCGAGCGGTAGAGATCGGGGCGGTAGCAGTCGCGGGCAATAGCGAGGTTTTCCGGCGTGTGCGCGACATGCCCCCAGCGCACCATCTGCGTGTAGAACCACAGCGCATGGCTCTTCCACGGGAAGTTCGCCGCCTTGCCGAAGGGCAGAAAGAAGTCGCCGACGCTGAGTTCGGCGCCGCCGCCGAGCGCCAGATGGCCGCTGAGGATCGGCATCTGCAGCGCCGGCGCAAGCCCGAGGAAGGCCGGCTGCGCCATCAGGGCCGCGAGTTCGTCACGGTTTGCCGGATCCTGGCACCAGCGCGCCGCGTGATGAAGCGCACGCAGCAGGGCTGAAAGCGCGTCCGGCTCTCTTTCCGCCCATGCCTTGCGCACGCCGACGACTTTCTCGGGGCTGGTCTTCCAGATGGCCGCCTTGACCGTGGCGATATGGCCGGTGCCCGCGACGACCGAGGCACTGTTCCAGGGTTCGCCGACGCAGTAGCCGTCGATCCTGCCGGCGGCGAGTGCGTCGGCCATGAACGGGGGCGGCACGATGACGATCTCGATTTCACGCGACGGGTCGATGCCACAGGCGGCGAGCCAGTAGCGCAATTCATAATTGTGCCCGGAGTGCGGATGGACGACGGCGAAGCGAAGCGGATCGCCGCCGGCATTCACCCGTTCACGAATCAGCGCTCCCAACGCCTTGCCGGCCCGCGCCGGATCGAGATCGGGTTGGGCGCCGTGCGCGGCCATGCCCACCCAGACCGCGTTCGAAACCGTCACGCAATTGCCGCCGAGGCCGAGCGAGAACGGCACGACGGTATCGGAGGCGAGCGGTGTCAGCCCCAGATTGCAGGCGATCGGCATCGGCCCCAGCATGTGCGCCAGATCGAAATGGCCGATGGCGATGCGGTCGCGGATGTTGGCCCAGGACGTTTCCCGGTTGAGCGTCAGGTCGATGCCTTCGCGCAGGGCGAAGCCGATTTCCTTCGCCGCGACAAGGATAGCGCTGTCGAAGAGCGGCATGAAGCCAGCATTGATCCGGTGCTCGGCCGCCATTCTCAACTCTCCTCGGGATCCAGCAGGCCTGCCGCCGTTACCAGGCTCTGGGCGATCTCGGCGATCTTGCGGTTCTGGTTCATGGCGGTCTTGCGCAGCAGCGTGTAGGCCGCGTCCTCCGACAGGCCGCGCGACTTCATCAGGATGCCCTTGGCGCGATCGATCACCTTGCGGCTCTCCAACTCGCTGCGGGCTTCTTCCAGTTCGCGCGCCATACGCGAGAAGGCGTTGAAGCGGCTGATCGCCATGTCGAGGATCGGCTTGACCCGCTCCTGCCGCAGGCCGTCGACGACATAGGCTGATACCCCCGCTTCCACCGCGGCTTCGATCGAAGCCTGATCCGAGCGGTCGACGAACATGGCGATCGGCCGCTTCACCACGCGCGAAAGCTGGAACATGTTTTCGAGCATGTCGCGGTTGGGATTTTCGAGATCGATGACGATGACGTCGGGTTCGATCTCGGCGATCCGTCGCGCGATGCCGGCGACGTCGTGGATGACCGTGACCTGCTGATGCCCAGCCTCCCGCAATCCCGCTTCGATTATCGAAGCGCGGATGTGGTTTTCATCGATCACCAGGACAGTGAGGGATTTGCGGATCATGCCGCATTTTGCGCAGGCGAGACGATTGTGCAATGCGGCATCCCGAGATTCACGGAAACAATGCCGGCGTCCAGGCGTCGCCTGAGGAATTGGACGCGACGGCCAGCGTCGCGGCGGTGGTGCTGGGGCGGTCGGCGACAACGAACGGGCAACACGCCTGTCCGGCGTACGCTGCTGGCAGGTGATCACGGCGCTCTACGTTATCTCGAGCGTGCTCGTCGGCACTGCACTACATCGGCCTGATCAAGGCCGTCGCTCGCCGACCCGCTGGTGCTGCCTTGGGTGGCCGCCGCCGTCGTCGGCGGCACCTCGATCTTCGGCGGCCGCGGCGCCTGCACCGGCACAATCAACGGCGCTGATCCCCACCGCGCTGACGACGCTGCTGACGATTTTGCAGATGCCGGAAGGGGCGTGGTGGATATTGTTTGGGTTAATCGTGCTGTTTGTGACGGCGGCTTATTTGCGGATTGTGGAGGAGAGATAGGGGGAAGCTGAGGCGGGGGGCTGCTTTGACCCAATCACGACGCTCACTCCGGTCAGTGGTAACGTCCGGATTTGGCGCGCGATTCCGACCTCAGTGAACGAAGTTATGACACGCCATTCCAGTGTATGCTTGCTTCGCCAAATTGGGTGTGCGCTGCAATAGCAGCCCGAGACAGTCGCGCTTGCCGAAGGGGCTGTCGGCTTTGACGGGATTGGCGTAAGCTACAGTTAAGGGGGTGCACACATGCACCGCATCATCGCCATAGCGATCTTAGTTCTCGCGGCCGTGTTCAGTTCCGCGCAGGCGGAGGTGCTGATCGGCGTCTCGGCTGCGATGACGGGACGGCTCGCCTGGATCGGCGAGCAGGGACAGCGCGGCGCGGAGATGGCAGTGGCCGACGTCAACACGGCGGGCGGCGTGCTCGGCCAGAAGGTGAGGCTCATCTCGGTCGACGACTTCTGCGATCCCGAGCAAGCTGTGGCGGCCGCCAAAAAGCTGGTGGCTGACGGGGTCGTGCTCGTCGTCGGGCATTATTGCTCCGGGGCCTCGATCCCCGCATCAAAAGTGTACGAGGAGGCGGGCGTCGTTGAGATATCCCCAGGCTCGACCAATCCGCAGCTGACCGAACAGGGCCGTGCCAATGTCTTTCGCACCATTGGCCGCGACGACGCGCAAGGTTTCATCGCCGGCAACTACCTTGCCGATCGCTGGGGCAACAAGAAGATTGCGATCCTCCACGACAATTCGACCTATGGGAAGGGTCTCGCCGACGAGACCAGGAAGCAGCTGAACAAGCGGGGCGTGACTGAGGCCGTTTACGACGCATACATTCCCGGGAAGGACGACTATTCGGCCGAGGTCGCTACGTTGCAGACCGCCGGCGTCTCCGCCTTATATGTGGGTGGGTATCATGCCGAGGTTGCGCTGATTGCTCGCGCTGCACACGACAGTGGCTACACGGTTCAGCTCATATCCGGAGATGCTTTGGCGACCGAGGAATTTGCCCTGATCGCCGGCCCCGCGGCGGAGGGGACCCTCTTCACGTTCCCGGCGGACCCGAGGCGAAGCCCCGAAGCGGCCGCGGTCGTTGAGCAGTTCCGTGCGGAGAATTTCGAACCCGCGGGCTACACGCTGTTGAGCTACTGCGCGGTCCAGGTTTGGGCCCAGGCAGTCTCGAAGGCAGGTTCGCTGGAGCAGAAGGCCATCATTGCGGCACTGCACGAACAGGAATTCGACACCGTCATCGGCCGGGTCGATTTCGACGACAAGGGCGACCTCACGAAGCAGAGTTGGGTTTGGTACGTCTGGCGCGGCGGAGAGTACGTGCCGGTTGAATAGGGTTCGCTGATCGCCGGCGTGCCGGCTGAGATGTCTAGTCTGATGCAGACCAGTGTGGCCGGACTGTTCCGACTCGCCGAGCTTGAACGCCTCGGCATACGCGGCCGGCTGTTGCTCGCCTTTTTCGGGATCAGCGCCCTTGCGGTGCTGGCAACCGCTGCGGCGCTTTATGCCTTCCTCCAGGTTGGCGACGTCGTGGACCGAATTACCACGGATCGAGTGCCGTCGGCGCTCGCCTCCCTCCAGCTGTCGCGCCAGGCCGAACGGGTCGCTGCTGCCGCGCCATCGGTGCTAGCAGCGACAAGCAGGGCTCAGCACAGCGAGGTCTCGGCTGCCGTCGCGCTCGAGATGTCCCGCCTCGAGGCCCTGCGCACGGACCTCCGGGATGCCACGTTGGGCACAGTGCCTTTGGCCGAGATCGAGGAAGCCGCGATTGTTCTGAGGCGCAACCTGAAGGAGCTCGACTCTCTTGTTGTCGCCCGGCTCGACGTGGTCGCCCGCAAGGAGGAGCTCCTGAACCGCCTCGCCGCGACGACGACCGGAAGCCAGCGCCTTGTGGCCACCGGCATCCTAGTAATGGATTCCAGGCTCCCGCAATGGAGGGCGGTCGCGGCCGACACGTCGCTGTCGCCCGATCGACGCGCAGCGGCGATGGCCGACCTGGTCCAGGCGATTGCGGCTTACATTCCCCAGCAGAAGGCGCAGCTGGAGATCTCGGCGGTCAACGACGCGCTGGTGAAGGTCGCGAACGCGCCGACGCCGGGCGACCTGGCGTTGATCCTTTTTCCGCTACGCCGTTCGCTCACTGCTCTTGAAAAGGTTTCCACGGAGATCGACGAAAAGCTGCGGACCCGCTTCCGGCAGCGTGTTGACGAGTTCAGGGGTTTGACCGACGGCGAGGACAGCATCCCCAAGGTGCGGGAGGACGAGTTTGCTGTCCTGGCACAGGGCGAAAGGCTTCTGGCCGAGAACAATCGACTGTCGCGCAATCTCACCGCTGGTGTCGATCGCCTGGTCGCCACGGCAGATCAGGAGATCGCTGCGTCCGGTCGCGAAGCCGCGCTCGTCCAGCGCTACGGCACCGCGGTTGTACTCGGCTCCGCCTTTCTCAGCCTCCTGAGTTCGGTTCTGGTTGTCTGGCTCTATGTCGACCGCAGCCTCCTCGCCCGACTGGGGGCCGTGAGCCAAGGCATGCTCGCGATTGCAGGGGGCAATCTTCGTGCGCCGCTGCCAGCCGCGGGCAGCGACGAAATCGGGCGCATGGCCGAAGCGCTGAGACTCTTCCGGGATACTGCTGTCGAGGTCGAGGAAAAGAACCTGCGCGACGTTGCGGAAGCTCGTCAGCGGCTCATCGATGCCATCGAAAGCATCTCCGAAGGATTCGCTCTGTACGACTGGGAGGACCGGCTCGTCCTCAGCAACAGCCGCTACCGCGAATTGCTCTACACCGGTCTGGAGAGCGAACTGACGCCCGGCACGACATTCGAGCAAATCATTCGCCGATCCGCTGAGCGCGGCTACATCAGGGACGCCGAGGGGCGGGTCGAGGAGTGGGTCGCCGAGCGCCTCTCGCGGCACCGCAACCCTGGCGAACCTTGGGTGCAGAGGCGAGGCGACGGGCGATGGGTCATGGTCAGCGAGCGGCGGATCAGCGCCGGCGGCACGGTCGCCGTCTATTCGGACATCACTGAGCTGAAGCAAAGGGAGGAGAATCTCGCCGAGAAATCCGTGGTTCTGGAGGCGCTTTCCAGCAAGCTGGCGAAGTATCTGGCGCCCCAGGTGTATCGCTCGATATTCACCGGCCGCCAGGAGGTCAGGATCGCCAGCCAGCGGAAGAAACTGACAATATGCTTCTCCGATATCGCCGGCTTTACCGAGACCACTGACAAAATGGAATCCGAGGATCTCACCCAACTCCTCAATCACTATCTGACGGAAATGTCGAAAATTGCTTCGGATCACGGCGCGACGATCGACAAATATGTCGGCGACGCGATCCTGATGTTTTTCGGCGATCCCGAGACTCGCGGCGTCAAGGAGGACGCGCTGGCTTGCGCGCAGATGGCACTTGCAATGCAAAAGCGGATTAGCGAGCTTGCCGAAGTCTGGCGGGACATGGGGATCGAAACACCGCTGCGCTGTCGCATCGGCATCCATACCGACTACTGCACCGTCGGTAACTTCGGCAGCGAGGACCGGATGGACTACACGATAATCGGCGGCGCCGTGAATCTCGCCTCGCGCCTGGAGCAGGAGGCGCCGCCGGGGGCCATCCTCATTTCCTACGAGACGTTTGCGCAAGTGAAGGACGCAATCGACTGTGAGGAACTGGGGCAAGTCCAGGTCAAGGGGATCGCCTATCCCGTCGCCACCTACCGCGTCATCGATCTGAAGGCCAATTTGGCGGCCGCTCGTCGTGCTGTTCGAACGGAGCTGCCGCACTTCAGGTTGGAACTTGAACCGGAGCTGATGTCCCCTGACGAGCGTGGCGATGCCGCCAATGCACTTCGAGACGCGCTGGATCGGCTTCGTCACAAGCCTGGGTAGTAGGGCTTGGTCCACAACGACCCCTCCCAATGGACACAAGGAGTGGGATGTGGGACGCCGCTCATTGGCGCTATCGATGCGAAGGTCGCAGAACGGTCGCGGTCAGTCTTCGAACTCGGGCGGAACGTCCGCATCGGAGCCGAGACTTAACATTCACGGCATCACTGGCAAGGTCCGGATATGGCGCTTTGCTGATGTTGAGTAACGTCAGTTTTGGCCTAAACCACCCCAATTAAACAGCCACCCTCCCCTGCACCACCTCCTCCGCATTGGGGTCGCCCGGTGCCGTCGCCCAGGCCAGTTCGACGAGTGTCACCGTCCGCCGGCCAACCCCATCCAGCTGGCAGACGATCAGGCCCTGTTCCTCGATATAGCTCAGCAGGCGCCGGGCGCGGCGTAGCGAGTGCGAGCCGTAGGCGCGAGCGATTGCCGCGTCGCTCGGGCAGGGCCAGCCCTCCTTGGCGGCGCGAGCGATCATCATGAACACGCCTTGCATGTCCTCGGGCAGCAGCGAGGCGCGCGCCGAGACGTCCTGCCAGGCGTCGTCGCCTGCCATGTCGGAGCCGAGGCCGGCACGGGCGCGGGTCAGCATGCGGCGGAACTCGGGCAGGTCCGGCACGACCGAGGCGAGGCCCTCGATGCGGCAGCGGACCACGAACTCCTGATAAAGCACGCCGATGACCCGGAAGCCGGCATCGGGTTGCGCCAGCACGGCGCGCAGCACCCGGTCGACGCGCTCGCGCCGCTCCGCCAAATCCTCGGCGCTGATCGGCGGCTCCACCGCTTCGGGGCGGATTTCCAGCGCCGCCGATTTTGCTGCCATCAGCTGATCGAGCAGGTCCGGCGACGAGCGGCGCTGCGGCCGCACGGTTTCCGGCGGCGGCGCCGCCAGGATGATCGCGCGGGCATCCTCCAACGCCGATTCCGGCAGCGGCATCAGGCGCGGGGTCGCGTTGCGCGGGCTTGTATCTGTCGGGCCGATGCGCAAGCCGAGCGGACGGCGCGACAGCGCCGGGCCGAGCGCCATGAACTGCCCGCGCTCGAGGTCGCGAAAGGCCTCGGCCTGGCGCCGCTCCATGCCGAGAAGGTCGGCGGCGCGCGCCATGTCGATGTCGAGAAAAGTCCGGCCCATGAGGAAATTGGAAGCCTCGGCGGCGACGTTCTTGGCGAGCTTGGCCAGCCGCTGGGTGGCGATAATCCCGGCCAGCCCGCGTTTGCGGCCGCGGCACATCAGATTGGTCATGGCGCCGAGCGAGAGCTTGCGTGCCTCGTCCGAAACCTCGCCGGCGACGGCCGGCGCGAACAGCTGCGCCTCGTCCACCACCACCAGCATCGGGTACCAGTGGTCGCGGGCGACCTCGAAAAGCCCGCCGAGGAAGGCGGCGGCGCGCCGCATCTGGTTCTCGGCGTCGAGCCCCTCGAGATTGAGCACCGTGGAGACGCGGTGGATGCGCGCCCGCTCGCCGGCGCTCTGCAGGCCGCGCTCGGTATGCTCCTCGGCGTCGATCACCAGATGGCCAAAACGGTCGCCCAGCGTCACGAAGTCGCCTTCGGGGTCGATGATGGTCTGCTGCACCCAGGGCGCGCTCTGCTCCAAGAGCCGGCGCAGCAGGTGGGACTTGCCGGAGCCCGAATTGCCCTGCACCAGAAGCCGCGTCGCCAGCAGTTCCTCAAGATCCAGCGCCGCCGGGGCGCCTGCGCTCGTCTGGCCCATCTCGATCGCAACGGTCATGTCTCGAGTCTCCTTGCGGAGAGGGCTTATCAACCGCATCACAGCCCGTCGAGCGCGCCATGGCCGGCGCTCCGTGTTGCGCACAGGCTGGATGTCGCGGACGATCGAGGATACGGAACCGTTTCGATTCGATGAGGCTTGTCTCTTCAGGTCGAAAAGCGGTACCCGCCTTTCACCGGGTGGGCCTGCCTGGCTTTCTGCGAGCCGGCGCGCGCGGCCGCCGCAAGAATGCTCTCCATCAGGTCCTTTTCGCGCAGCGGTTTGCCGAGCAGCGGCACGTCGGGGGGCCGGTCGGCGATCGCGTCGGCATCGGCATATCCCGTTATCATCACCGCCGGCCAATCGGACCGCAGATTGCGGGCGAACCGAATGACCTCCAGGCCCGAGACCAGCGGCATGGCAAAATCGGTGACGATGACATCGAAATCGTACGGCGCCCGCTCGATCATCGCCAGCGCTTCGGCACCGCCCCCGGCACAGGTAACCGCAAAGCCATGTTGGCGAAGCGATTGCGCCGTCAGTTCCCTCAGTGCGTTGCTGTCGTCGATCAGCAGGACCGATGGATAGTCCTCGCCGGCATTCACGACGGTGTCGTCGGCATCGGATTTCTCGGCGATTTCGACCGGACGCTCGATTGAACGCGGCAGCCAGAGCTGGACGGATGTTCCACTGCCGACGGTGCTTTCAATGCGAAGCGTGCCGCCCGATTGCTTGACGAAACCATGCACCGTGCTCAGACCGAGGCCAGTGCCTTTGCCGACCGGTTTTGTGGTGAAGAACGGTTCGACGACCTTGGCGAGAATGTTAGCCGGTATGCCCGACCCCGTGTCCTTGACCGTGACCACGACATAGTCGCCCGCCGAAATATCCTCGGCTGCACTGCCTAGCGTTCGATTTTGCGCCTCCACGATTATCGTGCCGCCGGACGGCATGGCATCGCGCGCGTTGAAGACCAGGTTCATCAGCGCGAGCTCCAGCTGGCTGGCATCGACATGCGCCGGCCACACAGTGTCGTCGACAAGCCAATCGAAACGGATCAGGCCGCCCAGGACCGGGGCCACCAACCCGTTCATTGTATCGCCGAGCGCGGCGAGGCGCACGGCCCGCGGCCTCAGCGTCTGGCGGCGCGAGAAGGCAAGCATGCGGTTGACGAGCTCGGCGCCTTGTTTTGCCGACCGGCGTGTCAGTTCCAGAACCTGCCTGGTCTGTCCGTCGAACTCGGCATGGCGCTCGAGCAATCCCAATCCGCTGAGAATTGCGGCAAGCAGATTGTTGAAATCATGCGCCAGGCCGCCGGTAAGCTTGCCGATCGCGTCGAGGCGCTGCGACTGCAGCAGCTGGTCCTCAAGCTCGCGCCGCTCGGTAACGTCCAGCAATGTGCCGAGGATCTCGGGCTTCCGGCCGTCGGAGCCATTCGACAGGACGCCCTGGTCGAGAAAAATCCGGTAATTGCCGTCGGCGCATTGCCAGCGGAATTCGCAGGTGTAGGAGCCGGTGGCCTTGGCTGCGAGCAGGACCTCCCTCACTCTCGGCAGATCGTCGGGATGAACGCGGCTCAGGCCTAAGCCTGGATCGGCGGTCAGCCGTTCCGCAGGAAAGCCGGTCAGGCGTTCGACCCCTTCGGTGACAAAGCTGGCGCCGAACGGCGGCTCCGCCGCCCTTGCGTGGAAGCAGACCGGAAGAGAGCTCAAAATGGCATGCTGCCGCTCCTGTGCGCTGCGCAGCGCCCGCTCGGCCTCGAGCTTTTCCTTCTGCGCCTGCAGTGCCTGGGCCAGCAGCCGTTGCTCGGCAGCCGCCTTTTGCTGGATTTCGAGCGTCTTCTCATGAAGTTCGACGAACACGGCAACCTTGGAACGCAGCATGGCCGGGTCGAAAGGCTTGAACACGTAATCCACCGCGCCGGCGTCGTAGCCGCGCAGCATGTGCGCGTCTTCCTTGTTGATGGCGGTGAGAAAAATTATCGGCGTTCGCCTGGATTGCTCGCGCTGGCGGATCAATCCCGCGGTCTCGTAGCCATCCAGCCGGGGCATCAGCACGTCCAGCAGGATGACTGCGAAATCCTCCTTCAGCAGTGCGCGCAGCGCTTCTTCGCCCGACTGCACGCAGACGACTTCACCGATAGGGGCCAGAACCTCGCCGATCGCCAGCAGATTGCGCTCGTCGTCATCCACGGCCAGGATGCGCGCCTTTGCCGGCCCCGCTGCCGGCGCCATGACCTCCAGCTTCCTTGCTCCGTTTCTCGATAGCTTCTGCATCGAGCGGCCGTCAGTTCACTGCCATGAGCATCTTTTCCGGACCATGGACACGGGATCGCGAACGGCCGATCCAGACACGCAGCAATGCCAACAGCAGATCGAGGTCGACAGGCTTGGCGATGTAGTCGGAGGCGCCGGCATCGAGGCACTTCTGCCGGTCGCCCTTCATTGCCTTGGCTGTGACCGAGATCAACGGGATATGGGCGATCGCCGGCATGCTGCGGATCTGCCGCATCGTCTCGTAGCCATCCATTTCCGGCATCATGATATCGATCAGTGCCGCATCGATGTCCGGGCTCTGCTCCAGAAGCGCGATACCTTCCCGGCCGCGCTCCGCATGCAGCACCTGGATGTCATAGGTCTCGAGAACGCTGGTAAGCGAATAGATGTTGCGGATGTCGTCGTCGACGATGAGGACCTTTGCGCCGGCGAGGTCGAATTTGTCCGGCTGTTCGGCTGCCGCACCATCGTTTTCGTGGCCTCGCCCGGGGAGTGTTGCCGACATCAGGAGAGCCAGCTGCGCGAAATTCTCCGCCCGCGGAACATCCGCCAATGCCGGATGCAAGGCGAGCGACTGTTGCAGCGCTTCCGGATGAGGCGCAAAGAACAGCAGTCGCGACACCGACTGCCCGAACAGGATGGCAATCTCATCCAGCATCTGGGCGTTGTCCTTGGCCGAGCGGCCAAAGCCGAGCACAACGGCATCATAATTGGCGATGCCGATTTCGTCCGCATTCGCCGCGACGCGGCCGATCGCCGTAACCGAGGTGACGCCGTCGCGGATCGCCTCGATCAGCGAAAGGCGGCGCTCGGGATCGGGATCGGCAATCAGGACGCGGCTCTGGACGCGGAGCTTTCTGGAATGAATATCCTGGAAGACCTTCATCAGTTCGTCCGACGATACGGGCTTGGTTGAAATGCTGAATGCACCCTTGCGGGCAAGCACCTCGATGTCTTCGGCGCCCGAGATGACATGAACGGGAATGTCCTTGGTTTTCGGGTCATGGCGAAGCAGATCGAACAACACCCAGCCGTCGATATCCGATAGTCCGAGATCGAGCGTAATCGCGTCGGGAACCAGCTTGCGTGCCAAAGCCAGCGTGCCGGAGCCCGCGGTCGACAGGACGCCTTTCAGCCCGGCCGAACGTGCAAGGCCGAGCAGCAAACCGCCGAAGGTCGGGTCGTCCTCGACGATCAGCACGACCCGATCTTCCGACGAGATCGTATCGCGGTCATCGAGCAATTCGGAGGACGGCGGGCTCGGCTGCGCTGTCGTCGCGGCCACCTCCATCGCCGGCAGCAACGCCGCTTGCGGGGCCAAGGCCATCCGGGGTCCGTCGAATGGAATGACCAGAGTGAACGTCGAACCCTTGCCCGGCGTGCTCTCGACCCGCAATTCGCCGCCGAGCAGCCGGGCAATCTCGCGGCTGATCGAGAGCCCAAGCCCGGTGCCGCCATATTTGCGGCTTGTGGTGCCGTCGGCCTGCTGGAAGGCCTCGAAAATCAGCTTCTGCTTGTCCTGCGGAATACCGATGCCGGTATCGGTGACCACGATCGCGAGCGCCTCCATCGGTTGCGCCGAAACGTTGTGACGGCCCGTCTTTTCGGCCCGGAAATTCAAGCGAACCTCGCCTTGCGAGGTGAACTTGAAGGCGTTCGACAAAAGGTTGAGCACGATCTGCTGCAATCGCTTCTCGTCGGTGCGGACGGTCTCCGGAAGCTCGGGATCGACGTTGATGGTGAAGCCAAGCCCCTTGTCGGTCGCCAGCTGCCGGAAGGTTCGCTCCATGTGCTGGCGAAGATGCACCACCGGCATGTCGTTGATGTCGATCGAGACGGTGCCCGATTCGATCTTCGACAGGTCGAGGATGTCGTTGATCAGGCTCAAAAGGTCGGTGCCGGCCGAATTGATGGTGCGCGCGAACTCGACCTGCTTGTCGTTGAGATTGCCCTGCTGGTTGGTTGCGAGCAGGTTTGAAAGGATGAGCAGCGAGTTCAGCGGCGTGCGCAGTTCGTGGCTCATATTGGCGAGGAATTCCGACTTGTATTTCGAGGTAAGCGCCAGCTGCTCGGCCTTCTCCTCCAGCGCCCGCCGCGCCATCTCGATTTCCAGGTTCTTGTTCTCCACCTGCTTCTTTTCGTTCTCGAGCAGCTGCGCCTTTTCCTGCAGCTCCTCGTTGGTGGCGTGCAGCTCTTCCTGCTTTTTGGTCAGCTCGGTCTGACGCGCCTGCAATTCCGAGGTCAGCAGTTGCGACTGCTTGAGCAGGCCTTCGGTGCGCATGGTGGCGGCGATGGTGTTGAGAACGATGCCGACGGATTCCATCAGCTGGTTGAGGAACGACTGGTGCGTGTCGCGGAATTCGCTGAACGAGGCGAGTTCGATGACGGCCTTCACCTCGTCCTCGAACAGAGCCGGAAGAATGATCACGTTCGCCGGCGCGGCATTGCCAAGGCCGGAGGTAACGCGCAGGAAATTCGGCGGCACATTGTCCAGCATGATGGCGCGCTTGTCGGCGGCACTCTGCCCGACAAGCCCTTCACGCAGATCGAGGCGTTGCTTGATTTCCGCCTTGCTTTCGGCGCCATAGGAGGCGGCGAGCTCCAGATAGAATTCATCCTCGTCGCGGTTGGTCACATAGAACACGCCATATTGCGCATTCACCAGCGGGGCGAGTTCGGACATGATGAGGCGCGAGATCGTGGCCAGGTCGCGCTCGCCCTGCAGCATGCGCGAGAAGCGGGCGAGATTGGTCTTCAGCCAGTCCTGCTCGGCATTCTTCAGCGTCTGGTCCTTCAAATTGCGGATCATCTCGTTGATGTTGTCTTTCAGCGCCGCCACCTCGCCGGAGGCCTGGACGCTGATCGAGCGGGTCAGATCGCCCTTGGTCACCGCCGTCGACACCTCGGCGATGGCGCGCACCTGAGTGGTCAGGTTGGCCGCGAGCTGATTGACGTTGTCGGTCAGGTCGCGCCAAAGGCCGGCAGCGCCGGGCACCCGGGCCTGGCCGCCGAGCTTGCCTTCGATGCCCACTTCGCGGGCGACGTTGGTCACCTGGTCGGCGAAGGTCGCCAGCGTCTCGATCATGCCGTTGATGGTGTCGGCGAGCGAGGCGATCTCGCCCTTGGCATCGACCGTCAGCTTGCGCTTGAGATTGCCTTGCGCGACCGCGGTCACGACATCGGCGATGCCGCGCACCTGGTTGGTCAGGTTCGTCGCCATCAGGTTGACGTTGTCGGTCAGGTCCTTCCAGGTACCGGCGACGCCCTCGACCCGCGCCTGGCCGCCGAGCTTGCCCTCGGTGCCGACCTCGCGGGCGACACGCGTCACTTCGCCGGCAAAGGAGTTCAGCTGGTCGACCATGGTGTTGATCGTCGATTTCAGCTCCAGGATCTCGCCCTTGACGTCGACGGTGATCTTCTTCGACAGGTCGCCGCGCGCCACAGCGGTGGTCACCTCGGCGATGTTGCGGACCTGGCCGGTCAGGTTCTCGGCCATTGAATTCACATTATCGGTCAGATCCTTCCAGGTGCCGGCAACGCCGCGCACCTGCGCCTGGCCGCCGAGCTTGCCTTCAGTGCCGACCTCGCGCGCAACGCGCGTCACCTCCGAGGCAAAGGAATTCAGCTGGTCGACCATCGTATTGATGGTGTCCTTGAGCTCGAGGATCTCGCCGCGCACATCGACCGTGATCTTCTTCGACAGGTCGCCCAGCGCCACCGCAGTCGTCACCTCGGCGATGTTGCGCACCTGGCCGGTGAGGTTGGCAGCCATCGCATTGACGTTGTCGGTCAAATCTTTCCAGGTGCCGGCAACGCCGCGCACCTGCGCCTGGCCGCCGAGCTTGCCGTCGGAACCGACTTCGCGCGCCACGCGCGTCACCTCGGAGGCGAAGGAATTCAGCTGGTCGACCATCGTGTTGATGACGTCCTTGATCTGCAGGATCTCGCCCAATGCATCGACGGTGATCTTCTGGGTCAGGTCGCCGGTCGCAATTGCCGTCGCCACCTTGGACACGTCGCGCAACTGCACTGTCAGATTGCCGGCCATGGCATTGACGTTGTCGGTCAGGTCCTTCCAGGTGCCGCCGACGCCCTCGACATGCGCCTGGCCGCCGAGCTTGCCTTCCGACCCCACTTCGCGCGCCACACGCGTCACTTCCGAGGCGAAGGAATTGAGCTGATCGACCATCGTGTTGACGGTGTCCTTGAGCTCGAGGATTTCGCCCTTGACGTCGACGGTGATTTTCTTCGACAGGTCGCCGCGGGCAACGGCGGTCGTCACCTCGGCGATATTGCGGACCTGGCCGGTCAGGTTGGCGGCCATCAGGTTGACGTTATCGGTCAGGTCCTTCCAGGTGCCGCCGACGCCCTTCACTTCGGCCTGGCCGCCGAGCTTGCCCTCGGTGCCGACCTCGCGGGCGACGCGCGTCACTTCGGAGGCGAAGGAGTTCAATTGATCGACCATCGTGTTGATGGTGTCCTTGAGCTCGAGGATTTCGCCCTGCACGGCGACGGTGATCTTCTTCGACAAGTCGCCCGAAGCGACGGCGGTCGTCACCTCGGCGATGTTGCGGACCTGGCCGGTCAGGTTCTCGGCCATCGAATTGACGTTGTCGGTCAGGTCCTTCCAGGTGCCGGCGACGCCGCGCACCTGCGCCTGGCCGCCGAGCTTGCCCTCGGTGCCGACCTCGCGGGCGACGCGCGTCACCTCGCCGGCAAATGAATTCAGCTGGTCGACCATGGTGTTGATAGTCGATTTCAGCTCGAGGATCTCGCCCTTGACGTCGACGGTGATCTTCTTCGACAGGTCGCCCAGCGCCACAGCCGTCGTCACCTCGGCTATATTGCGCACCTGGCCGGTCAGGTTCTCGGCCATCAGGTTGACGTTGTCGGTCAGGTCCTTCCAGGTGCCGCCGACACCTTCGACGCGCGCCTGGCCGCCGAGCTTGCCTTCTGTACCGACTTCGCGCGCGACGCGCGTCACTTCCGAGGCGAAGGAATTGAGCTGGTCGACCATCGTGTTGATAGTGTTCTTGAGTTCGAGGATTTCGCCTTTCACGTCGACGGTAATCTTCTTCGACAGGTCGCCGGAAGCGACGGCGGTCGTCACCTCGGCGATGTTGCGCACCTGCCCGGTCAGGTTCGTCGCCATCGCGTTGACGTTGTCGGTCAGGTCCTTCCAGGTCCCGGCCACGCCTTTCACGCGGGCCTGGCCGCCGAGCTTGCCCTCGGTGCCGACCTCGCGCGCCACGCGCGTCACTTCCGAGGCGAAGGAGGCCAGTTGCCCGACCATGGTGTTGACGATCTTGCCGATGCGCAGAAACTCGCCGCGCAACTGCCGGCCGTCGATTTCGACCATCATCGTCTGCGACAGGTCACCCTTGGCCACCGCGCCGATGACGCGCGCCACTTCGGCCGTCGGCTGAACCATGTCCTCGATCAGATCGTTGACGGAACGGACGCTCGATTCCCAGCTGCCGGTGGCGTTGCGGACACGGCCGCGTTCGCCGATCCGGCCATCCTTGCCGACGACCTTGCTGAGGCGCTCAAACTCGCGCGTGACCTGATCGTTGAGCTCGACGATTTCGTTGAAGGTGTCGGCGATCTCCGAATCGAGGCCAGAATAGATATTGTCGATGCGAACGGAGAAGTCACCGCTCCGAAAAGCCTTCAGCGCGTTCAGTATTTGACGGTGGTCCAATTGCCTTGTGGATGCAAGCACGCTCACAGCGCCCCTCCCAGCTCACGGATTTCTTAAATGTCCTGGTGAAACTGTCCCCTGCGGCCGACACAACTCCCCGCAAGCGCAAGAACGCGGCATGCTCGATTTGGTTCCAGACGAAATTGCCGCTATGCGGCAGGAATTTCGCAGCCGCATTCACGAAACGACGAGCAACAAAGATCCATAATGATTGTATCGATCAATATTTCTGCCCAACGGAACATCTCGAAAAAACTCTCGTTGGTATAGATCGCGATAGAGCGATGCAACTCGATGGAGACACTAAGATGATGAAAATTCTCTCTGCATCCCTACTTGCTATCGGCCTGGCCACATCTGCCATGGCACAATCCATGGGCTCCGGGACCGGTAACGACCCCAATACCGGCGTCAACACAAGCACTTCCGGCGGCAACACCGGGACTGGCAGCGCAACTACCCCGAACACGATCGATCCGAACGCAACGAGCGCCACCACGCCGCAGACAAACGGTATGGAGGACCGCTGTAAGGATACGGCGAGCAGCGATACCGACAACAATACCCCCAGCGGCGCCATGACGTCGGATATGCAGAACTGCAACAAGTAACGGCGTTTTGCTCAGCCGTCATTTCAGCCCGCTGCCTGGTCCAGACCGGTGCTCGCGGTTCAAACCACAGCCAGAAACATGCACAGACCGGGCACGGGCTCATTACTTCTGAATGGATCGGCGAGCCCAAGTAGAGCGGCCGATTACACTAGTCTCAGCTGGGTTCAGCGATAGGCGGCGGCCAGCCCGGACGGGCGGGCGTTCTGCTGATTTTCGCGGTGCGCGGCCTGAGACATAGGTGACGTTTTGTACCGGACACATGGGTAACACTTTTGGCTTTTGGCCGGAGGTGTTGATGCCGTG